>DASZIL010000076.1:0-2154 GCA_035949255.1 Beijerinckiaceae bacterium
CAGGGCACGCGTCGCCGGCTCGAGGCGCGGCCCTCGTCCGCGCCAGCGCGAGAGCGCCTCGTTGAGGACGATGCGCGTGAGCCAGGTTCCGAGGCTCGATTCGTGGCGGAAGCGGCCCAAGGCGCCGAAAGCGCGAAGATAGGCCTCTTGCAAGGCATCCTCCGCCTCGCCATCGTCCTTCAGCACGCCGCGCGCGACCCGGTAAAGCCTGCGATTGTAGCGGGTCATGATCGCGCGAATGGCAAATTCGTCTCGTTGACGTGCCCGGGCGATCAAGCCGGCTTCCATCAGGTGCTCTGCCACTCTTTGGTCTTGCGCATCGCGAACCGATGCCTTGGCCATGACGATGCCCTTCCAAGCGGGTTCAGCCCTTGGACGCCTTTTCGGCAAAAAAGGTTCCCGTGATCGCGATCGGGACCGCACGCAGGGGGAAACGCGAGAGGGCGCGCCGGGCGCCCTCTCGCACGGCTTGATCAGGCCTTGCGCAGGTTCCAGAAAAGGCTGAACGACCCTCGCGGAATCTGGCTTATCGAGTTGCGGTAGGCCGTCGCCTGAAAGAACTGCCCCAAGGGGAAATAGGGCGGGTCCTTCCAGAACTCCGTCTGGATGTCGCGGCAGATGCGCTGCTGCTCGGCAAGATCGGCCGCGTCGAGCCACTGGTTGCGAAGCGACGTGAGCGTCGCATTCGTCGGCCAGCCGACGAAGCCCGCGCGCCCGATCGCGTTCAACGACAAATTCGTCCCGGGCGTGAGAAGGTCGAAGCCCGCCGAATAGGTGCAATGAGCGTTCCAGCCGCCATGCTCCGGCGGCTCCTGGCTGTTTCGCCTTTGCGTCACCGTGCCCCAATCGACCGCCTGATAATCGAGGTTGATGCCCGACTTGCGGAACATATCGCCCGCGATCTCGCACAGCGCGGTGACCGCCGGGAAGTCGGTCGCTGCGATAAACACGACCTTCTCGCCTTTGTAGCCCGCGGCCGCGAGGTCGCGCTTCACCTTGTCGTAATCGGGCTTGGCCTGGAAGACGTCGATGCCGATATCGGTCGCGAGCGGCGTCGAGGGGGTGAACACGCCCGCCTTGTCATGCCACATCTGCGGATCCGTGCCGGCGACCGCGGCCATGAAATCCGCCTGGTTGATGGCGCCAAGAAGCGCGTGCTTCACCGCGGGATTGTCGAAGGGCGGGTAAAGGCAGTTCAAGCGCATGAGCCCGATATTTCCCGCGCGGTCGATGATCTCGGTCTTGATCGCGGAGCTGCGCTTCAGGAGGGGCAGGAGATCGGCCGTCGGCTGTTCCCACCAATCGACCTCGCCGGCCTGAAGGGCGGCGGCGGCCGTCGCGGCGTCGGGAATGACGTGCCACTCGATGCGCTCGACATTCGCGATCTTCGGGCCCGCGGTGAAGCTTGGCGTTCCGGTGGGGCGCGGCACATAACCCTCGAAGCGCTGATAAACCGCAAGCGAGCCCGGCACGCGCTCGCCGGCGATGAAGCGGTAGGGGCCGCTTCCGACCATCTCGGTCACTTGCTGCGACGGCGGCGTCATGGCGAGCCGCTCGGGCATGATCGGCGCCATGGTGTTGCTTCCCCGCCCGAGCGCGAGCGGCAGGAGAGGGAAGGGCTTCTTCAGGCGGAAGCGGATCTCGCGGTCCGACGCCGCCGAGAGCTCGTCGGTCGCCGCGAGGAGCGAGCCGCCGAGCGCGTCGCGCTGGGCCCAGCGCTTGATGCTCGCGACCGCATCGCGCGCCAGCACCGGCTGCCCGTCGTGGAACTTGAGGCCCTCGCGGAGCTTGAGCGTCCACAGCTTGCCGTCATTCTCGATGCTATGGCCTTCGACCATCTGAGGTTGAGGCTCATACGCCTCGGTCATCCCATAAAGCGTGTCGAAGACGAGGAAGGCGTGGTTGCGCGTGACATAGGCGGTGGTGAAAACGGAATCGAGCACGCCGAGATCGGCCTGCGGCACGAATTTGAGCACATTCGTGCCCTGCGACCGGGCAAGATTGGGCGTGGCGAGCGGCGCGATCGCGCCCATGGCGCTGAGCGCCTTGAGGAAAGTGCGGCGTTTCATGAAAGGTCCCGTCTGGTACGCCACCCCACGTAGGGGAGGGAGCTTAGCAGCTGAAAATTAGCCTCGCCAGGGGCACTGCAAATGC
>DASZIL010000077.1:0-62935 GCA_035949255.1 Beijerinckiaceae bacterium
TTTGCGACGGCCGGCGGCGAAGTCGCCGCGCTGCGCGACGTCTCCTTTCGCGTAGGGAAGGGAGAGGCGCTCGCCATCGTCGGAGAATCGGGATCCGGAAAGAGCACCGTCGCACTTTCAATCCTCGGGCTTCTCGGTCCCGAGGCAACCATCGCGTCCGGGGGTATCCTGTTTTCGGGTCGGGATCTCACCCGCTTGCCGCCCTCGCAAATGCGACGCCTGCGCGGCGATCGGGTGGGCATCGTTTTTCAAGACCCGTTCGCCTCGCTCAATCCGGGCTTGAGGATCGGCACGCAGCTCGCCGAGCCGCTCATGCATCATCGGGCGATGCCGCGCAAACAGGCGCTGACGAAAGCGGCCGCCGCGCTCGCGGAAGTTGGGCTCCCCCGCCCCGACGAGTTGCTCCAAGCCTACCCACACCAGCTGAGCGGCGGAATGCAGCAACGTCTGCTGATCGCCACGGCTCTGATCTGCGAGCCTGAGCTCATCATCCTCGATGAACCGACCACCGCGCTTGACGTGACAATCGAGGCACAGATCCTCGACCTTCTCGACACGCTGCGGCACCACCGCAAGCTCGCGATGCTGTTCATCTCGCATAACCTCGGCGTGGTGAACCGAATCTGCGACCGCATCTGCGTTCTCTATGCTGGAAGCGTGCTTGAGCAAGGCTCGAAGGAGATGATTCTGAGCCGACCTCTCCATCCCTATACGAGAGGACTTCTTGGCTCGGTGCCGCGTCTGGGCGGTGAGCGCCTCGCTCGACTCACTCCAATCGGCGGACGCTTCCCGGATCTTACCCGGCTACCTTCGGGTTGTGTGTTTCACCCGCGCTGTCCGCATGTCCTGCAGCAATGCCGCGACGAGGTGCAGATTCTGCAACCCATGGCTCATGGCGAGGTGCGGTGCTGGCGGGCCGGGTCGCTCGCCCCTCCCGAGCACCTTGCCGTCACGTCGGGGGACAAGCTTCGGAGGCGGTCGGCGGGGCGAGCGGTTCTGACCGCCGACCACCTGCGTAAGACATACCGGCTCGGGCAACGGATCAGACCGGGCGGAACATATTTTTTGCGTATCGAGCGCCGCGAGGTCGTCGCCGTCGACGGAATCTCGATCGAAATTCGCGAGGGTGAGGTGCTCGGCCTCGTCGGCGAGAGCGGTAGCGGCAAGTCGACTCTTGGGCGCTGCCTGGCAAGGCTTGTCGACGCAACGCAAGGGCGCATCGACTTCGAGGGCGAAGACATCACGACGGCGCGCGGCGTAGGCCTGCGGCGCTTCAGGGGCGAGGTCCAGATCATCTTTCAGAACCCCGCTTCTTCGCTCAATCCGCGTCGCCGTGTCGGAGCGACAATCGGGCGCTCGCTCGATCTTCTGAGCGCTCCGCGGCGGACGGAGCGGCAAGCGCGCATCGGTGCGTTGCTCGACGCGGTCAGCTTGCCGGCGGAGTTCGTGTCGCGCTTTCCACACCAGCTGAGCGGCGGGGAGCGCCAGCGCGTCAGCATCGCACGCGCGCTCGCGAGCGATCCCAAGCTAATCATTTGCGACGAGCCTGTGTCTGCGCTTGATGTCTCCGTGCAGGCGACCGTGCTCAACCTGCTTGCGGATTTGCGAGATCGGCTCGGCCTGTCGTATCTCTTTATTTCACACGACCTCGCCTCAGTCGCGCATATCGCGGACCGCATCGCCGTCATGTATGGCGGGATGATTTGCGAGGAGGGATCGACCGAGGCGTTGCTGGCGCCGCCTTTTCATCCTTACACGCAAGCGCTGCTGTCCGCGGTTCCCTCGCTCGAGCCTGCCTCGGCCGGGCGGGAGAGGACGAGGCTTCGCGGCGACGCCGGAGCCTCTGGAACCCCGCATCGCGGGTGCCGCTTTCATCGCCGCTGCCCGCGCAAGATCGGCGCAATTTGCGAGAACGACGAACCGCCCATTATCCGGCCCGGCGAGGGACATTGGATCCGGTGTCATCTGCCGGCGGATGCTTTGAGCCAATCCCCTCCCCTCAGCGGTTTTCCGCGGCGGCCATCGCAGCATCGCGACTCGGCAATGGAAAGGCCGAGCCGCTGAACAGGAAAGGCATGAGCATGGCAGATCAGCTCACGACGCCCCCAAAAACCTATGTGACGGGACTTCTTGGAGCTTCGGGAGGCTACGACGAAGGCCACCTCGTAGGCGCGGAGGATCCGCGCCGATTTTGCGGATTCGCGACCTTCCTCAAGGCGCGGCCGCTTGCAAACGTGGCCGATCCCAGGATCGGCATCGTCGGCATCCCTTTCGACGGTGGCAGTTCACGCACGGCCGGCGCCCGCTTCGGGCCTCGCGCTTTGCGGGAGGCGAGCTTCCGAACGAGCGGGTACAATGTCGAGCTCGATGTTCAGCCCTTCGAGATCCACAACATTGCGGATTGCGGCGATATCCTACTTTCGCCCTTCTCGATCCTGGACACGTATCGCTCGATCGAGGCGGGCATCGGCAAGCTCTGCGCCTCTCGCTTGCTCCCGATCGCAGTGGGCGGCGATCATTCGATCACCCTTCCCCTGCTGCGTGCGGCCCACAAGCAGCATGGTAGGCTCGCGGTGGTGCATTTTGATGCTCACTGTGATGTGTCCGACACGCAGTTCGGCTCCCCCTATCACTATGGCAGTGTCTTTAGGCGCGGCGTCGAAGAGGGCATTATCATCCCCGAAAAGACGGTCCAGATCGGCATCCGAAAGCATTATCATCGCGGCGAGATCGAATTTCTCGAGCGATGCGGAATCGAGCGGATCGCGACTCGTGAGCTCAAGGCGATGGGTCCTAATTTGCGCGAAGACCTCGGCAGCCGCCTTGCGCGGCTCAGCGGCTCGCCGATCTACGTCACTTTCGATCTCGATTTCGTCGACGCCGCCTCCGCTCCGGGAATAGGAAGCCCCGAACCTTTCGGGCCCACGAGCTTCGAAGCGATCGAGGCGCTACGCGCGATTACGCAAATCGCTGAGGATATCGTGGCGATGGATCTCGTCGAGCTCTCTCCGCTTCACGACACCGGAAACGTCACCGCTTATCTCGCTGCGCAGATACTGTTCGAGATGGTCTGCCTGTTGCCGTCGTCGTCGAAGCGGATTGTTGAGTGAACCTAAAGCGCTCTCGCGCGAGCTTCAGCGCCCCGCGAGATACGCCTCGACCGCGGCGAGGTCGTCCTCGGAAGTCGCGATCATGAGATCGGACATGCCGGGATTATTGGCGCGCTCGCGTGTGCGGAACTCGGCGATGGTCTTGGCGAGGTATTCCCGGCTTTGGCCGGCGAGGCGCGGCACGCTGCCGTCGCCTTGAAATTCGCCGAGGTGGCAGCCTGTGCAACCCACGGACGCGATTGCAGTCAAGGCGCGTTTCGTCACGTCCGCTGATGCGCGCGACTGCTCGAGAGAAGGCCAGGTCTTGTTGGCGAAATAGGCGGCAAGCGCGAGCATGTCCTCGCGCTCGAGGGTGGCGACGATCGACGCCATCTTCTCGTTCTTACGCGTGCCACGCTTGAAATCGCGGAGCTGGAGATAGATGTAGCCCTCCTGCTGGCCCCAGATCACCGGCGTCGTCTTTTCCTGGGGAATGCCGGCCTTGCCATGACAAGTGCTGCAGATCGCCGCCTTCTCCTCGATCGTCTGGCCTCTCGCGGCGACGATGCTCGCCACGAGGACGATTGCCGCCGCAAATTGCGCCCCTCCGCCACCTCTCCTTGCGCACGAAGACAAGCCGCGCCTTATTCTTGATTGTCGCATCTGCACGTCGTCACGATTTCACACTCACGAAAAAGACGGGACCGCTTGGCGGTCCCGTCTCGAACCAGGTACGCCGGTTGGCGCGCCGATTGACGGTTCAATCCACCGTGAAGGCAATGATGGCATCGCCCCGCTTGTAATCGAGCTGGACGTTGCCGCCGGCGCCGACCACGATGTACTGCTTGCCGTCGACGGTGTAGGAAGAGGGCGGCGCGTTCACTCCCGCGCCCGCCTGGAAATTCCACAGCGTCGCGCCGGTCTCCGCATCATAGGCCTTGAACTCGCCGTTGCCTTCACCCGTGAAGACGAGGCCGCCCGCCGTCGCGAGCACGCCGCCGATCATCGGTTGTGGCGTCTTGACCTGCCAGCGGATCTTGCCGGTGTTGTAGTCGACCGCGCTCACATTGCCCCATTGCTCTTCGGTCGGGATCACCTTGAAGGCGCCGCCGAGCCACAGCTTGCCTTGCGGATAGGGAGCGTTGGCGACGTGATAAGTCATCGGCTGGTGCAGGTTGATCGCATAAGCGAGGCCGAGCACCGGATTGGTCGCCATCGGTGACCATTCGACGCCGCCATTGGCGCCGGGCAGCATGCGCGCGCCGTCTTTCGTGGGAAGCGTCCACATATTCTCCTGAGGCACCATCGCCTCGGAGAAGCGGATCAGCGAGCAATCCTTGGCGTCATGCACATAGACGTGGCCGGTTTTTCCGGCGTGTATGACGCCCTTGATCGGCTTGCCGTCCTTGCCCGCGACCGTCGTGATGATAGCAGGGCTCACTGCGTCGAGATCCCAGATGTCGTGCGCGATATACTGGAAGTGGCAGACATATTGCCCGGTATTGAGGTCGAGCGAGACGAGCGAATCCGTGTAGAGATTGTCGCCTGGCCGCACCGAGCCATCGAGGTCTGGCGACGGGTTGCCGACCACGAAATAGATGCGGTTGGTCTCGAGATCGACCGCGGGGTTCTGCCAGACGCCTCCGCCCAAAGTCTTGAACGGATCGCCGGACTTCGCGAGCTGGGCCTTCTCGGCCGCGATGTCGCGGTGCATGTCGCGACCGGTCGCGTCCTTCTCGGCCCAGACGCCGACGGTGCTGTCGGGGATGGTGTTGAAGTTCCAGATGAGCTTGCCCGTCTTCGCGTCATAGGCGCGCAGGAAGCCGCGAATGCCGTATTCGCCGCCATTCGTGCCGATCAGGATCTTTCCGTTCACGGCTGTCGGCGCCATCGTCTCGCTGTAGCCGAGCTCCGGATCGGCAAGGTCCGTCTGCCAGACGACGTTGCCGGTCTTCGCGTCGAGCGCGACGAGCTTGGAATCGAGCGTCGCGAGATAGACCATATCGCCATAAGCAGCGACGCCACGGTTGTTGGGTCCGCAGCAGAAGGTCGTCACGGGGCCGAGCTTGTGCTTGTAATGCCAGATCTCCTCGCCGGTGCGCGCGTTCAACGCGTAGACATGGCTGAACGAGGTCGTGACATACATCACGCCATTGACGACGAGCGGTGAGGTCTCGAGCGATTCCTTCACCTCCGTCTGGAAAATCCAGGCCGGATGCAGCCGCCCGACATTGGCGGTGTTGATCTGCGTGTTCGGGTAATAGCGCCTCTGCCAGTAATCGCCGTTGGTGAGCAGGAAGTTATTGCCGTCGCTTTCGGCGCGGTTGAGAAGGTCTTGCGTGACCGTGCTCATGTCGCCGTATTTCACCGCGCTCTTGACCTCCTGTGAGGAGGCGGCCCCCATTGTCGCGAGTGCGACGGCGAGAGCGAGCGCGCCCGCGATTAGAGAGCCAATGCCACTTCGAGCCATTATGTTTCCTCCACGGCCTGATTTGTGATTTACGCGCCGGCTAGCGAAAGCTGCATAGGCATTCAGGACCTGTCAAGGAAATAAGCGCAGCCGTTACGGGCGACGATGCAGGATTTGGCGAAAGGGCAATCAAGCGCGCGGGTTCAACAGGCGATGAACCCTCGCCCAGCCCGCGTTGACATCATCTAAGGCCCGAGGCGTCCCGCGCATGGCCAGCGTCGGGAAGCATTCGCCGCATGACCCCGTCGCGCAGCACGTAGTGGTGGAAGAGCGCGAGAAGCGCATGGCCGGCCACTGCGATAATGAGCGTGTTCGCAACCCAGCCGTGCAGCGCACCGATGAGTTTGCGCAAATCGCGATCCCCGTGAGAAAGATCGAGGAGGGAGAACAGGTTGAAGATGTTGTCGCCGCGCACAAGCGCATTCGTAAGCCCCGAGGCCACCGCGAGGATAGCGAGCGCGTAAAGCGCCCAATGGCCGATCGCGGCGAGGCGATCGAGCCTCCCCGTCCGGTCCGGACGAAGCGCGCCCACGCCCCGATCGCGCCACGTCACGCGAATGACGAGAACGACCGCGACCGTGACGCCAAGCGCGATGTGGAACGATCGTGCGTCAACGCGCCAAGGCCCGGCCGGGAAGTCATCGATGGTTTGCCCGAGGATCCATAACGCGCCGACCAGCAAGGCGGTGCACCAATGAAGCACGATCGTCCCGCGGTCATAAACGAAGGCGGTTTGCGGCCGGCGTGAGGTGGTGGACCATCGCCCATTGCCGCCGAGCGTCAGCGGGCTGTTGATCTTCCCCATTGTCGCGCGATCGGACATGTCACCTCACTTGTTGCCTTCTTCAGAATCTGTCGTCACCACGGTCCCCTTCCCGAATCACCATCCTGGAAGCGAGGCGAGTGGCGCTTTATCCGCGGATACCGGCCGGCGCAACCGAGCCGCTGCGGCGCTCGCGAGGAATGCGGAAGGGCGAGCCATGCCCGAGCGAGCGGCTTTTTCGAAGCGGCATGCCAACATGATTTCGAGCACCAGCTCATCTCCCCGATATACGCGAAACTCGGCGCCCCTCATCTAGAGCCGAAGCTTCGCAAGGCGGATTCAGGGAGAAAAACCGGGTCGCCCCGCTTACCGCCGCGCTTCCTCAAGAGTGCAGGACCGCGCGGCGAGCGTCCTGATTTTGCTGCGATGCAGCCGCCAAGAAATGCGCGGTGAGCCTTGTCTCATGGAGCGATTTGTGCATCGGCTTCGCGATCACGCCCGTGACGAAACCGAGAACGAGAATGGAAACGGCAAGGCCGTCAACGATTTTTTCCGAGAATGACATGTTTTTGGTCTTGCCTTGCTCTTGAGACGCAAAAGGCAGAGCGCCAAACCTGCGTCGCCCAATTCTGCCGCGCGGTCTTTGCCCGGTGTCTCTTGAATTCCTGAAGCTGTTCCTCGCCGTCGAGCGCGCGAGCGCCGCCGACGAGGATAAGACCCACGAGGCGGCTCTCTTATTCCCTCGCAGCCGCGGCTCAAGAAATATTGATGATCATGCGCAAGTCGTTTCGCATCAACGGCCGGTTCCGAACGGTGGATTTGAGGCGCTCGCCGTTTTCACGGTACGATTTCTACCCCGCTCGTCGGAACGCTCGACGCCTTCGCGATCTACGCGGTCGGCGAGCCCTGTTTGAAGGTATTGGCGAATTCCACTATGGTTTGACACTCCCATGCGCCGATCGATCGCCACGGTCTCACTGAGCGGAACGCTGCCGGAAAAGCTCGAGGCAGCCGCCGCCGCGCGCTTCGACGCTGTCGAGATCTTCGAGAACGATCTCCTTTTCTTCGACGGCTCGGCGAAGGAGGCGCGCCTGCTCGCCTCCGATCGCGGGCTTGAAATCTGCCTTTATCAGCCCTTTCGCGATTTCGAGGGGGTCCCCGACGATGTATTCTTGCGCAATCTCGATCGCATCGAACGCAAATTCGATTTGATGCAGGAGCTCGGCGCGCCCCTTCTCCTGATTTGCTCCAATGTCGCGCAAAGCACCATCGATGATGACGAGCGCATGGCCGCGCAGCTTCGTGAAGCGGCCGAGCGCGCGGCGAAACGGGGGCTGCGGATAGGCTATGAGGCGCTCGCCTGGGGGGCGCGCGTCAACACCTTCGGCCACGCCTGGCGACTGGTCGAAAAGGCCGGCCATCCGCATCTCGGCTTGATCGTCGACAGCTTTCACACGCTCGCCATCAAGGATGACCCGGCCCCGATCGCGAAGCTCAAGGGGGATCGCCTCTTCTTCGTGCAACTCGCCGACGCGCCTCATGTGTCGATGGATGCCCTCTCCTGGAGCCGGCATTTCCGCTGCTTTCCGGGACAAGGAGACCTGGACGTCTCCGGCTTCCTCGCGGCGGTCCTCGCGTCCGGTTATTCCGGGCCGATCTCGCTCGAAATCTTCAACGATGATTTTCGCGCGGCGCCGACGCGCCAGACCGCGAATGACGGCATGCGCTCCCTTCTCTTCATCGAGGAAAGGACGCGTGCGAGGCTCGATGGCGAGGCCGAGGAGAAGGCCGATCCGCGCGCGGCGCAGAGGCGCAAGGCGCATGTGGAGCTCTTCGATCCACCGCCGCCCCCGCTCTTTCGCGGCACCTCCTTCGTCGAGTTCACGGCCGATGCCGATTCCAAGACTTCGCTTGGGGAGCTTCTCGTCGAGCTTGGATTTTCCCGTGCCGGACAGCACCGAAGCAAGGATGTGGTGCTTTTCCAACAAGGCGAGATCAATCTCGTCGTGAACGCCGAAAGGGATTCTTTCGCGCATTCCTATTTTCTCATGCACGGCCCCTCGATTTGCGCGATCGGGCTCAGCACGGATGACGAAATCCAGGCGGTGAGCCGCGCGGAAGCCTTCGGCGCGAAGCGCTATGAAGGGCGCGTAGGCCCAAACGAGCTGCACATTCCCGCCATTCGCGCGCCTGACGCGGGGCTTCTCTATTTCGTTGCCGATGAAGGCAAGCCCGCCCATGCGCTCGACCAGGATTTCATCCTGCAAGAGGATACGAATGCGCGATCGACTGATGCGGGGCTCATCCGCATCGATCACATCGCCCAAGCCTTGCCCGAAGGCCAGCTCGATTCCTGGATTCTCTTCTTCCGCGCCGTGCTCGGCCTCGAGCCCGAAGCGCCTTTCGAGCTGCCCGACCCTTACGGGCTCGTGCACAGCCGGGCGGTGGCGAGCGCGAACCGTGCGTTGCGCTTTCCACTCAATGTCTCGCAGAGCCGAAACACGGCGACGGCGCGCTCCGTCTCGACGCTCGCGGGCGCCGGGGTGCATCATATCGCCTTCGAGAGCACCGACATCTTCGTAACGCTCGAAAAGCTGCGTGGCGGGGGCTTACGGCTTCTCGCCATCCCTGCCAATTACTACGACGATCTCGCCGCGCGTTTCCCGCTTTCCGACGATTTCGTCGACAAGCTTCGCTTCAACGGCCTTCTCTACGACAAGGTGGGCGAAGGAGAATTGCTGCAGGCGTACACCGAGCCTTTCGAGGACAGGTTCTATTTCGAGATCCTGCAGCGCAAAGGCGGCTATGACCTCTACGGCGCGCCTAATGCTCCCGTGCGCATGGCCGCGCTCGCGCAACTGCGGCGGCGCAAGCCATTACCTCTAACCTAATTCCGCGCCAAGCAAGCCGATGGGGATCTCGCGCAGGATTTCCGAGAGGATTTTCAACGCGGCCGGATTGACGGGCAGCAAGGCGCGTGAACCGTCCACGATGTGCATGTCTTCTCGCCACGCGGCCGCGACCCTGCGTGACGTCTCGATGACGTGCAGCCGCACAGCGGCTGGTGTGTCCGGCAGGTGATCCGGCAGCCCGACCGCGATGAGATCCGAGACATGCTCTTGCTCCCGGGCGGCGACGCGCATCGCGGCGCGCACCCCTGTGTCGAAGGCGATGAGGACGGTCTTGCGTCCGATGCGCAGTGCCGCATCCCGCAAGGCGGCGGCGAGCGGCCCGTCCAAGGTCCGATCATCGATATTGATTGCGATCTCCGATTTCACCGGGCGATATCCGATGGCATCGAGCCAGATGGCGAGCGGCGCCAAGACCACATCGCCGGAAAGATGTCCCGGGACAAGCACGACGGGCTTTCCATCGCCATAGCGAATGTCGTGCCCGCGATAGATGGGATCGGCGGAGTTGAGGAGAAGCTCGGTGACGGCACGCATCGAGGCGTAAGGCCAGAAGAAAGGCAGGCCGAAGGTGCCGAGCGTTTCGCCGATGAAACGGCCGGCTTTGCCCAGCGCGCGGCGCTCGCCGCCATGCGCGCCTCTATCGGGCATTCGCGGCCGCCTCTCGAGGCGCTTCTTGTCGCGCCTCTCGCGCCTCGTCGAGGAAATCGGCGATCAGCGACGCGCATTCTTCCGTCGCTTCCCAAATAGCACGGTGTGCGAGGCCGGGTAGGATCACGAGGCGCGCGTTCGGGATGAGCTCCGCAAGAAGCTTCGAATTCTGAGGCGGGATCAGACGGTCTTCATCACCCGTCATGACGAGCGTCGGCGCGCGAATCCCGGCGAGCGCGTCGGACGAGTCGAAATCGACGAAGGCCTGAAATTGCAAATCCGCCGCGTGAAGCGGCGTGGGATCGGCGATTTCCCGAAGCATCTGTTGTTCGACCCGCTCGCTACTCTTTTCGAGATAGGCCGGCGCATAGGTGACCGTCGCGATGCGCCGCGCGGCCTCGTGAGGCGAGAGGCCGACGAGCCCGCGCATCACCGCGATGACCGCAGGCCCGGCGTAAACGGTTCTCGGCCCGCCGCAAAGCGTCGCGCACAAAACGAGCCTTTGGACGCGCTCAGGCTGGCGGCAGGCAAGCTCCTGCGCCACCGCGCCACCCATCGAATATCCAAGAACATGGGTGCGCGGGATTTCCAAATGGTCGAGCAAGTCGCAAATGTCCTTCGCGATGTTCGAAAGCGCATAGCCCGAGGTCGGCTTCTCGCTCAAGCCGGTTCCACGGTTGTCGAAGAGGATAAGCGTGAAGCGCTTGGCGAGCGCCTCGACGAAATCAGGCGGCCAGGCGCGCGAGTTCAGGCGATAGCCCATGATGAGGAGAAGCGGCGGCCCGGAGCCTTGAACCTCATAGGCGACGCTGATGCCGTTGACGAGCGCGCGGCGCATCGTCATCGCGCGGCGAGCCAGCCGGCGATCTCCTCGCGGAGCTTCTCTTGCGAACGGGCGACGAGAATGCCGATGTGTCCCCCCTTCACGGACGATTCCGAATAGTCCCTCGTGCCGACCGCATGGCGAAGGGCGCGGCTCGAAGGCGCCGGAATGATATGGTCGGTCTCGCTGAAGATGTTGAGAACGGGCATCGTCAGATTCTTGAGGTCGACCCTGCGGCCCCCGACCATCAGCTCGCCCTTCACGAGCTTATTGTCCTGGTACAGATCCTTCAACCATTGGCGAGCCGCCTCGCCCGGATGCGCCGGGCGATCCGCGAGCCATTTCTCCATGCGCAGGAAGTTCAGGAATTTCTCGCGATCCTGCCCCACGTCCAGGAGCGTGAGATTATATTTGGCGAGGCTGCGGAAGGGCGTCATCATCGAGAACATTGCGCCGCCAATCTCGCCTGGAACATTGCCCATGGCATCGATCAATTGATCGACATCTTCATGGGTGAGACCGCGCATCCAGACATTCATGAAGCCTTGCTCGAGCCGTTCCTCGTCGCGATCGGCGTGGAAATCGACCGGCGTCACCAAGGTCACGAGGTTTCGCACCTTTTCCGGATGCAAGGCGGCGTAAAGCAGGGACAGCACGCCTCCCTGGCAAATGCCGAGGAGGTTCACAGCGTCCACCTTCTCCCGCGCGCGGATCACATCGACGAATTCATCCATATAGAGGTCCACGAGGTCGCTGAAATCGTCAAAGCGATCGGCAGGCGTCGGATGGCCCCAATCGAGCACATAGAGCTCGCATCCGGCCTCCGCGAGATTGCGCAGGAAGGAGCGATCTTCCTGAAGGTCGAGAATGGTCCAGCGTCCGACGAGCGCATAGACGACGAAGACCGGCGTTCGCACGCGCCGGGGGCCCTCGAGCGCAATTCGATAAAGCACGCGCTGGCCCCTCCGCGCGATCTCCTCGCGCGGCGCTTGAGCGAGCCGCACGTCTTCGTCATGCACTTGAGCCAACAGGCTCGAGGCTTTGGCGGCGCGCTCGCTGAATCGGTTCAACTCGGCGAGCGGGGCAAGCTGCGCAAAGGCATTGCTCATCGGCGCGCACTCCTTCGCTGGGCTTTACGCTTGCCACGAGGCTTTTTCGCAACCCGCGGGGATGAGGGCGCCGGTTTGGCCATCGCCGCGCGGTTATCGCGCGCGGCGCTCGGCGCGTCTAGCCTCTGGCGCAGCGCCGCGACATCACGGCGAAGCTCGTGCAGGCGATGGTAGATGTCGTCGAGCTCCGGTCGTGTCGGCCCGTCCACCGCCTTTGCCAGTTGCTCGAAATAGCGACGCGTTTCCAATCTTTGACGGATGGCCGCGCGAAGATAACGCTGCTGCAAATCGGCAAATTCGGACGAGCGATTGAATTCCATCAGCGTGCGATCGAGCGTGTTGTTCCACAGCTCCAGCGCTTCGCTCGCGCTGTCGAAGCTCTCTCCCTCCTTGCGCCTTTGCGACGCTTCGCTCTCGAACCTCTGGCAGGCCTCGATCCAGATCGGCGTCGCGACGCGCAGATATTGCTGGAGCACCGCCATCAGCTCCATCGCCGGCTCGACCGAGGGCAAGGATTTGAGGCCCATGTCCGGCAAGTCCGCGAGTTCGGGAAACCCCGCCATCTCGCGCAAGCCGTCAGAGAGGGGCCTGAGATTTTCGAGCATTTTGTCGGGCTGCGTCCAGAGCTTCGCGGCTGCTTCGGCGAGCGGCGTCCCGCGCGAGCGAACCGCGGAATCGAGCGCCCCGTACCAGGAGAGCCAGGGGCTCATGGCGCTCTTCCAAGCTTCCGTAAGCCCGGCGATGTGATCGTCCGGCGCCTCGCTTTTCACCGACGCGCCGAGTTCCGGTGACGGGATGCTTGCCTTTCGCGCGCCTTTCATAGCGCACCCGCTCTTTCGCGAAGCATGAACTTCTGGATCTTTCCCGTCGAGGTCTTGGGGAGCGAGCCATAGATCAAGGTCTTCGGCACCTTGAAGCGCGCCATCCGTGCGCGGCAAAAGGCGATGATCTCGGCGTCCTCGGGCGCGGCGGCACCTGGCTTCAGCTCGAGGAAGGCGCAAGGCGTCTCCCCCCAGGTCGGATCGGGACGGGCGACGACGGCGGCCAACATGATCGCGGGATGCTGGGTGAGAACCTCCTCGACCTCGAGGCTCGAGATGTTCTCGCCACCCGAGATGATAATGTCCTTCGAGCGGTCCTTGATCTCGATGGCGCCGTCGGGATGCCAGACCGCAAGGTCGCCGGAGAGGCACCAACCGTCGACGAGCGTCTTTGCCGTCGCGACGTCGTTCTTGAGATATCCCTTCATCACGGTGTTGCCGCGCACCATGATCTCACCGACGGTCTCGCCATCGCGCGGAACGGGCTGCATCGTCTGCGGGTCGGCGACCATGGCCGCCTCGACCATCGGATAAGCGACGCCCTGCCGGGCCATGCGGGCGAAACGCTCCTCCGCCGGCAGTTCGTTCCATTCGGGCTGGAACACGCAAGATGTGGCAGGCCCGTAGGTTTCGGTCGCGCCATAAAGATGGGTGACGCGAAAGCCGATGGCCTCCATCGAGCGAAAGACGGAAGAGGGCGGCGCCGCGCCGCCTGTCGCGATGATGACCTTGTGATCGAAGGGCACGCGCTGCTCGGCCGGCGCATGCGCCAGCATGTTGAGCACGATGGGAGCGCCGCAAAGATGCGTCACCTTGTGCTCGGCGATGAGGTGGAAGATCGTCGCCGGCTCCACCTTGCGCAGGCACACCTGCGTGCCGCCGGCCGCGACCACCGCCCAAGGGTATGACCAGCCGCAGCAATGGAACATAGGCAAGGTCCACAGATAGATGCTGTCGAAGGTCAGCCCGAAGCTGAAGCCGTTGCCGAGGGCCGAGAGATAGGCGCCGCGGTGGCTGTAGACGACGCCCTTCGGATCCCCCGTCGTGCCCGAGGTGTAGAGAAGGCAAAGCGACTGCCACTCGTCAGCGATGCCCGGCCAATCGAATGCCGGATCGGCGCCGGCAAGCACCTCCTCGTAGCGAAGCGCGCCGACGGGTGCGCTCGCTGCGACCGGCGCCGCGATGTCGATGACCGCGATCTCATGATCGACCTTTTCGAGTGCCGCCGATACGAGCGGAGCGTATTCACGATCGACGATTATGACCTTCGCGCCTCCGTGATTGAGCGAGAAGGCGATATTGGCCGCATCAAGTCGCGTGTTGAGCGGGTTGAGGACGGCGCCGAGCATCGGCACGCCGTAAAAGGCCTCGATCAGCTCGGGAATGTTCGAGGCGATGATCGCCACCGTATCGAGACGCGAGACGCCGAGCGCCGCAAGGCCCGAAGCCAGGCGCACGCAGCGATCGTAAAGTTGCGTATAGGTGAAGCGGCGCTCGCCATCGATGACGGCGACCTTCTCCGGAAAGGCGCTCGCCGCGCGCATCAAGAAGCTCACCGGAGATAGCGGCACGAAATTCGCCGGATTGGCGTCGAGCCCAATCTCGAAGGCGCCCTGGTCCTGCAACGTCATCGGAGTCCCTCCGTCGTTTGTCGCGCGCGCGGGCGCTCCTTGCATAAACTCTCCCTCATCCACGCCCTACCAGTCTCTCGCCATTCACGGCTTGGCCTTCATAGAGACGAGACCAGGTGGCCGCCGTCGACGACCACCACGCTTCCCGTCATATAGGAGCCCGCTTGCGAAGCGAGCAGCAGCAGCGGCCCTTCGAGCTCTCGCAAGTCGCCAAGCCGCCGTTGCGGCACGCGCTTGACGAGCGCCTTGCCCGCATCGCTGTTGAAGAATTCATCGTTGAGCTCGGTCTCGAAATATCCGGGCGCCAGCGCGTTGACGCGAATGCCGTGGCGGGCCCATTCGAGCGCAAGCGCCTTCGTCATCTGCACGACGCCCGCCTTGGAGATCGCGTAAGGGGCGACCGCGCCCGCCACGCGCAAGCCTAAAATCGATGCGATGTTGACGATCGAGCCCCCGATCTTGCTCGCCACCATCCGCCTTCCCGTCGCCTGGGCGGTGAGCCACACGCCTTTGAGATTGGTGTCGACGACCTTGTCCCAATCCCTCTCATCCTGATCGAGGGCGGGCTTTGCCTGCGTCACGCCGGCATTGTTCACGAGGACATCGACGGGGCCGAATTTCGCTTGTGCGGCGTCGAGCGCGGTCTCGATGCTCGCAAGCGCGGTCACGTCCATCACCACGCTTTGCGCCCTCCCCTTCGCCGCGCCGATCTCCTCGACCGTCTTCGCGAGTGCCTCGGCCCGTCTTGCCGCCACGGTCACGCGCGCGCCTCGGCTTGCGAGGAACGCCGCGAAATGCCGGCCGAGACCGCTCGAGCCCCCGGTCACGAGCACATGCTTATCGTCGAGCGAAAACATGTCGGCCCCGCGAGCCGCGTCTTCTAGCCTTGCGCCCGCGCTCACGCCCGGCATCAGCGCACCCTTGTCCAAACGAGGATCGAGCGTCCCATGGTGCCGTCGAGATAGCTCTTGTACGGCGCGGTAGTGATCGTCAGCGTGTCCCCTTCGAGAACGAAATGGCGAATCTGGTTTGTGCCGGTCCAGGCCTGATTCCATGAGGTGTCGATGTGGTGAACGACGACGTTCTCGCCAAGCGAGAAGGTCCCCGCATAAGCGACCATGGTGCCGAGAAGCTGCACGCCTTCCTCATCGGTCGGCACCACATCGCGCGGAGCGACGCGGTCGTGGCGCGTGAAGATCGCATACATGCGTCCGTCCGACGCGTAGCCGATATAGCCGTCGGGAGATTCACCGAATTGATTGTGGCGGTGGCCATCCGACAGGCGCTCGCGAACATAGGACTGGAGCTTCCAGGTGCCGAGCACGGGGCAGTCGCGCGGGGGCATACCGCGCTTCACCGACGCCAAAATGTCCGCGTCCGTCTGCAAATTCGACCTCCGTTCTTGTCGGTCTCCGGTGGCGACGGCGCCGCCTTGCGTTACCGATTTCATCCGCGAGGAAATCAACTCCTCTCAAAGCCAAGTCGATTTCAAAGCCAAACCGATGTCTGTTTTTCACGCGGGCGGTCGCGAGCTCCGCGAACCGCTATCACGCATCGAAGAACACTGTCTCCCGCTCTCCCTGTAGATGAATATCGAAAGTGTAGACGATCGTGCCGCCGCGTTCGGAGCGTGGCGCGATCAAGGTCTTACGGCGTTCGGGCTGCTCGACGATGTTCAGCACCGGATCCTCGGCATTCGCCGCCTCCTCGTCGGCGAAATACATGCGCGTTGCGAGGCCGATATTGATGCCGCGCGAGGCGAGCCAGAAATTGATGTGCGGCGCCATGCGCCGACGTCCCTTGCGACCCATCACGGCTCCAGGCTTGATCGTGCGGATGGTATAGACGCCGGTGGCGAAATCGGTTCCCGTGCGCGCCCATCCGCGGAAGCTTTTGTCGAGCCCACCTTGTTGCTTGTCGGCCCGATGGTTGTAACGCCCGGCCGCATTCGCCTGCCAGGTCTCGATGAGCACATCCCTTGTCGCATGGCCGGCCCCGTCGAAGACGCGGCCCTCGATGGTGATCCGCTCTCCCGCGACGCGAGGTCCCACGATGTCGCCGCTGAAGTTGTTCGCGAAGATTTCGAAGCCGGCCTGTTTCGGAATGAGGCCGATATGCACGTATGGGCCCGCCGTCTGCGAGGGGGTTTCCGGCAGATAGGAAAGTCCAAAAGGCCTCGTGCTCATCTCAGCTTCCCTGAAGCTTGTTCTCGAACAAGGTCTGGCGGGTGCCGCGCAAGACGATGTCGAAGCGATAGGCGAGACATTCGAGCGGCAGGGCCGCGTTGAGATCGAGCCGTGCGACCAAGCGCTCCACCGCCGCCTTGTCGGGGATGGTCGCGATGATCGAATCGTGAGGAATGAGGGGATCCCCCTCGAAATACATCTGGGTGATCAGGCGTTGCACGAAGGCCGTGCCGAAGACCGAGAAATGAATATGGGCGGGCCGCCAGCTATTCACGTAATTGCGGAACGGATAGGCGCCAGGCTTCACCGTGCGAAAGAAATAATGTCCGTTCTCATCGGTGATCATCCGGCCGCAGCCGCCGAAATTCGGGTCGATCGGCGCAATGTAGGTGTCGTTGCGATGCCGATACCGCCCTCCGGCATTGGCTTGCCACACCTCGACGAGAGTGCCCGAGAGCGGCCGGCCGTTGCCGTCGAGCACATATCCGTGGACGACGATCTGCTCGCCAATCGGCTCCCCCTCCTTCGCGTAGTTGCGCAACAGGTCGTTGTCGTTAGGGCCGAGCTCGTCCGGCGAGAACATCGGCCCCGTGACCTCGGAGAGCGAGTTTTGGAGCGACCATAGAGGGATGCGCGGCGAGCGCAGGACGCTGGTCTTGTAGACCGGCGTGTGGGCCGGCGGGTGGATGTTGCGATCGCGCTGGTGGAATTCGGCATCAACCGTCAAGCGACGCACCTCGTCGGGGCGCCGCGCCGTCGTTCGCCCCGCCTCGCCGTCTCCGGTTTTCCGCCGCCGTTCCTCCCCGGCACCGCGGAGCATAGTGGGAACCGCCGACGCCTTAGCCAAAGGAGCCTTGGCCATTGTGCGGCGCCGCTTCATGGCAGGCTACGGCCGCGCGAGACCGGCGCCCGCGGCGCCAGCGAGGCTTTGAGCTCGCAAGCGGTCGTAATCTTTCTGGTTCACGGGAACGGCCGAGCTGTCGCCGAGGTCGTTGAGGTGAATCCGATAGGTCTCGCGCGCACTCAGGGCGGCGAGCGCGGAGATCACGGTGATGCCAAAAGCGAGGGCGCCGATCTTAAGCGGAACATCGGTCGAGCCGGGCGGGGCCACCAAAGCGAACAGCGCCGGAAGGAGTGCGGTGATCATCGTCCCGACGTTTTGCGCGATCGCCATCGCCGTGACTCGTGTGCGCGTCGGGAAAAGCTCGGGGTAGAAGCTCGGGAAAATGGCGTTGTAGCCTTGATACACCACGCCCCACATCAGGAGCGAAACGACGATGGCAAAGGGCACATTCTTGATGCTGATCGCATAAAGATAAGCAAAAGCGAGGAGCCCGGCCGCCAGCGAGCCGATGATGATCGGCGGCTTGCGGCCGATCTTGTCAGAAAGGTTGCCGACAAAGGGGATGACCAGCACGGCCACGATGTTACCGAGCACCGGAATCCACAAATAGAGGTCCTTGGAGAAACCGATGCCATATGCTGGCTGAACCGCGTAAGCGGCGCCGAAAATTGTCGCGACCACCGGGATGACGTTCATGAGCGCCATGCACACTACGCGCAGCATGTCCTTCCAGCTCACCTTGAAAGCCTGCACGATCGGTGCCTTCGGCACCTGGCCATGGACATCCTCCGCGGTGAAGGCCGGTGTCTCGGCCACTTCGCGCCGAATGATGTAGCCGGCGATGATGACCACGATGCTCGCGAGGAACGGGACGCGCCAGCCCCACGCATTGAATGAGGCGTCCGGCATATAGGCGGCAATCGGCAAAAAGACCGCGGCGGCCAGGATCTGCCCCGCTTGCACGCCTTGCAGGGTAAAGCTCGCGTAAAAGCCGCGCCGGCCGAAGGGAGCGTGCTCGAGGATCATCGAGCTCGCGCCGGAGATCTCGCCGGCGACGGCGAAGCCTTGAATGAGACGCAAGGTCACGAGAAGTATGGGCGCCCAGATGCCGACCTGCTGATAAGTCGGCAACAGCCCGACGGCCATCGTCGAGAAGCCCATGAGGAACATGCAGACGAGCAGCACGGTCTTGCGGCCGTGTGTGTCGCCCCAGTGGCCGAGCACGAAAGCACCAATCGGGCGCGCCACGTAGCCGACCCCATAAGTCGCGAGCGAGGCGACGATCGCAACCGTTGGATCGGCCGACGGGAAGAAGATTTGCGGAAAGACGAGGGAAGCGGCCGTGGCATAGATGAAGAAGTCATAATATTCGAGCGCCGAGCCAATCCAGCCACTGGCAGCCGCTTTCTTGGTCTGATGAGTACCTGCCGGCTCATGTTCCATCGCGATCGCCATGGGGGTCTCCTCGCTTCTCAATGTTCGCCGCTCGAACGGCTTTATTATCTCGTTGGGATCGGTGCCCGCCGTGCAGGACTGGCACAGTCTTGAACTTGCCTTGGAATATTATTTGAACAGTCTGGCTCGTTGACCGGAGAATCCAGATTAACAAACAAGATGCCGAGGGCAAGCCGCTTTTTACTTGGGATCGCAAGGCGCACACGTGACGTCCGAGGCGTTTTCAGGCAACACGAATACGGTCGAGCGATCACAGCCGTCGAGCCGTCCGTCGGGAGGCGATCGCCGTTTTTACGTATTTCCTAGTATACAATCTTGGCGACGCGTCTCAAATTCTCGGGCGTCGTGGTCGGGTAACCGAAGAATTCGAGATAAGCCGGGATCTGCTCGAACAACATGTCGGTCCCGACCTGAATGGCGCAACCCTTGGCGCGGGCCGCCTTCAGGAAAGGAGTCATCTCCTGCTTCATGACCACCTCCCCCACGAAAGATGAAGGAGCGATGCGCTCGACATCAAGCGGCAGGGGATCGCCCTCCTTCATGCCGATCGGCGTCGCGTTGATGACGATGTCATAGCCTTGCGGATCCTTGTTCCCGAGCTCGATCTCGAGTTTGGGATAATGCGCGCGCAACCTCGAAGCGAGCGCTTCGGCGGCGGCCTTGCTCATGTCGAACAGGCCAAGCCGCGAAACTCCCGCGGCCGCAAGCGAGGCCGCGATGGCCGAGCCGACGCCGCCGCTGCCGACGACGAGGGCTCTCTTGCCGGCGACCTCGCGCCCGTTGCGCGTGACGCCACGGACGAAACCTTCGCCATCGAACATGTCGCCCACCAATGTGCCGTCGGGCCTTCGCAATATGGCGTTGCAGGCCCCGGCGATCTTCGCCGCCGTCGATACGTCGTCGACGAGGGAGACGGTGGAGACCTTGTGCGGCATGGTCACGAGGGCGCCGCGAATATTGCTGAGCCTGAACAGCGTAGGCAGGAACGCGGCGTAGTCTTCGGCCTTGACGCCCATCGGCACCACGACGGCATCGACGCCGATCGAATCGAAATAGGGGTTGTAGATCAAGGGCGCCTTGAAGGATTCAGTCGGATAGCCGAGGTGCGCGATTAAAGTGGTTTTACCGCTGATCATGGCGGGAAGCTCCTGATCTTGCCGTCGCCGCATGCGCGCCGCGAGAGCGCGGCGATATGTTTTATCGTATTCAGGCCCGCCCGCCCAGTAATGTCTGGTCTCAATTGCCTGCGGATGCTTCGTTTTGGGCCTCATCCCTTGCGATCGAGGGCGGCTCATTCGACGACGATCAGGATTTCTTCTCGTCGATCAGCCTCGCCAGGCGCTGAAGCGCGAGGCCATAGCCCTGGGTGCCGAAGCCGGCGATGACGCCATCGGCCCTCAACGACACATAGGAATGATGCCGGAAGCTCTCGCGCCGATGCACGTTCGAGATGTGCACCTCGAAGACTGGAAAGTCGCAGGCGTTCAGCGCGTCGAGGATCGCGACGGAAGTATGGGTAAAGGCAGCGGGGTTGATGACGATCCCACTCGCCTGCTCGCGCGCTGCGTGAATCCAATCGATGATCTCATATTCGCGGTTGCTCTGGTGGAAGCGGATTTCGAGCTTCAGCTCCTTTGCCAGGGCCCGGCAGTCGCGCTCGACACCCGCGAGCGTCTCATGGCCGTAGATATGCGGCTGGCGCTTGCCCAGAAGGTTCAGGTTCGGTCCGTTCAGGACGAAGACGATGCGGCTCATGGCGGATGTCCCTCGATGGGCTTTCTTTGATCATGCGCTAGAGCATGATCGGGAAAAGGGGAAGCCACTTTCCTGGCCTGAGGCCGCCGCACTCTAGGCAGCGGTCGCGATCCAGCGGCGCGGGTCGGTCTTGTCCACGCGACCGAGCTCGAGCGCCGCGCAGAGATCGGCCATCGACGCGAGATTATGGATCGGGCGGAACTCGTCCACATGGGGCAGCATCGCACGAATTCCGGCGGCGCGCGCCTCGAAGCCTCCGTAACGCAAGAGCGGGTTGAGCCAGACGAGACGGCGACACGAGCGATGCAAACGGTCCATCTCGAAGGCGAGGTCATGATCGACCCGACGCTCGAGACCGTCGGTGAACAAGAGCACTATCGGCCCTCCCGAAAAGGCCCGGCGTGACCAGTCGCGGTTGAAGTCGTGCAGCGCATCGGCGATGCGCGTGCCGCCCGCCCAATCCTTCACGACGGCGCCGCAGCGAGCCAAGGCTTCGTCCGGGTCGCGGGCACGAAGCTGCCGCGTCACATTGGTGAGCCGCGTCGAGAAAAGAAAGACCTGCACGCGCCCCCTCGCCTCCATCAACGCATGCAGGAAATGGAGGAAGATGCGCGTGTATTCATCCATCGAGCCGGAGACGTCGCAAAGCGCGACGATCGGCGGATGGCGCACCCGCCGGCGCCGGCGCGCGAGCTCGATGACCGCGCCGCCGGACCGCAAGGAGCGCCGAAAGCTCGCCCGTGGATCGATGCGCGCGCCGCGCGGATCGGCGATGAAGCGGCGCGTCCTCACCGCATCGTCCGGCATGACGAGCGCGGCGATGCGGCGCCTTGCTTGCGCAACCTCGTCGGCCGTCATCTGGGCGAAATCCTTCGTCTGCAAAAGCTCCGTGGAGGAGGCCAGGAGCTCGGCGGATATCTCCGTCTCCTGCTTTCTCTTCGGCTCGCGCTCGACCTTCGGCTGGAGCGCATCGTTGACCCGCAGCGCGCCTGCTTCCTGTTTTCGCTGCTCGGCCGCGAGGGAAGGCGCGATCGGGCTCATCGCGGCGATCATCTTCTCGAGAAGACCGCGGCGCCGAAAGAAGATGTGGAAGGCCTGCTCGAAGAGTGGACTGTGCTCATGGCGTGTCACGAAGACGCTATGCAGGATCCAATAGAAATCGTCGCGCCCGCCGATGCCGGCGGCCTCGATGGCCGCGAGCGCATCGAGCACCGTGCCCGGCCCGACCGGCAGCCCTGCCTTGCGCAGCGCGCGCGCAAAATAGGCGATGTTGTCGGCAAGATGATTTTCGTTCATCCCTGCGCCGCCGCTCTTGCCTCCTCGATGAGCTCCGCGACCCGCCCTCCCTGCATCTTCGCGATGTCATCTTGATATTTGAGGAGCACGCCGAGCGTGTCGGAAACCTCTGTCGGATCGAGTGCGACCGCATCGAGCTCGGCCAGGGCGGACGCCCAATCGAGGGTCTCGGCGACGCCGGGCACCTTGAACAGATCTTCTTTGCGGATCGCCTGGACGAAGGCGACGAGCTCACTCGCCAAGCGCTTGCCGATGCCGGGTGCCCTCGCGCGCACGATGGCGAGCTCACGCTCCGCCGATGGATAGTCGAGCCAGTGGTAGAGACAGCGGCGCTTCAACGCGTCGTGGATCTCACGCGTGCGGTTCGAGGTGATGATCACGATCGGCGGATGCGGCGCCTTGATCAGCCCGAGCTCGGGCACCGTGACCTGGAAATCCGAAAGGAGCTCGAGGAGATAGGCCTCGAAAGCCTCATCGGTGCGGTCGAGCTCGTCGATGAGGAGCACCGGCACGCCCGCGACATCGGGCTCGAGCGCCTGCAGCAGTGGACGCTTCACCAGGAAACGCTCCGAGAAGATATCCTCCTCGATGCGCTTCTTATCGAAGCCGACATCGGCGCTCTCGGCTTCCGCAAGGCGTATCGCCATCATCTGGCCGGCGTAATTCCATTCATAGACGGCGGAAGAAACATCGAGGCCTTCGTAGCATTGCAGGCGGATCAGCTTTCGGCCGAGCGTCGAGGAGAGGACCTTGGCGATCTCGGTCTTGCCCACGCCCGCCTCACCCTCGAGGAAGAGCGGCCTGCCGAGCCGCAACGCCAGAAACAGCACGGTGGCGAGCGCGCGGTCACCGACATACCCCCCCGCTTTGAGAAGCTTCAAGGTCGCGTCGATGGATTGTGGGAGGGAGGAGGCAAAATTCGTTGTCACGCGGGCAGGCCACATTTGGGGTTGGGGAATCGAGGCGGCGCCTCGAGCAAGGCTTCAACGCATAATGGCACGCGGGCACGATGTTGTCGAAAGTCGATAGCGCCATCGCACCAGGGAAATTCGCCTTTTCTTCCGAAGCTCGGCGCGACGGCGGGCGAGCAAGGCGATCAGCCTGGCAAAGAGGATTCGAGCCCGCTCGCCTCGAAGGCCGCCAAATGAGGTTCGGTCGCCGCTTGCGAAAAACAGCAGAAGATGACGCGGCGAATGCTGCCTGGATCGCTCTCGATCCCGGCCTTCACGGTCCCGACCGCGATCTTCGCCGCGCGCTCCGGCGGAAATCGATAGACGCCGGTGGAAATCGCGGGAAACGCGATCGAGACGAGCTCCTTTTCGCGCGCCAGCGCGAGCGCCTTGGCATAGCATGAGGCGAGGAGACGGTCGCAGCGCTCAGCATCCCCGCCCCAGACCGGGCCGACCGCGTGAATCACGTAGCGCGCCGGCAGAAGGTGGCCGCGCGTGATCTTGGCGTCACCCGTCGCGCAGCCGCCAAGCGCGCGGCATTCGGCGAGCAATCCCTTGCCGGCGGCGCGATGGATCGCGCCGTCGACGCCGCCGCCTCCGAGGAGCGAGGTGTTCGCCGCATTGACGATGGCGTCGACTTCTAGCGTCGTGATGTCGGCAACGACGACCTCGAGTTTCACGCCCCCAAGCGACGATGCGAGCACGGCGGCAGTGGCCGGCATCACGCGCAACGCCTTCGCAAGCTCATAGCCACGCCTGCCTCCTGTTTGGCCGGCCGCCTCCTCGCGACCTCCGCCTCAAGGGCAATTCCGGGTCTGGCCAGCGAGACGCCTCAGCCGGATTTTCCCTCAGCCGCAAGGGCCGCCTGCACGCGCTCGCGCGTGAAAGGCAGGGTGCGCAACCGAACGCCGCAAGCATTTCTGCCCCGTGAAGCCAAGCGCGTTGCGAAGCTTCAGCCGCCGATGTTATTTTCCGAGCGCTTTGGTCACGGCCCGCTGCGTCATCACGCCGACGAGATGGGCGCGATAATCGGCGCTCGCATGGATGTCGGCATTCATCATGCTGGCATCCGCCTTGAGCCCATCGAGCGATTTCGTATTGAAGCGCTTGGCGAGCGCCTCTTCCGCCGCCTGCCAGCGGAAGACGCCCTGATTGCCCGCGCCCGTCACCGCGACGCGGATGTCGGAGCCTTTCTTGGCGACGAAGACGCCGACGAGAGCGAAGCGCGAGGCCGGGTTGCGGAATTTCATATAGGCGGCACGCGAGGGCGGCTTGAAAGCGAGGCGCACGATGATCTCGCCCGGCTCGAGCGCCGTCTCGTAAAGCCCCTTGAAGAATTCCGCGGCGGGAATCTTGCGCTGGTTGGTCACGATGATGGCATTGAGCGCGACGCAAGCGGCCGGATAATCCGCGGCCGGATCGTTGTTGGCGATCGAGCCGCCGATGGTGCCCCGGTTGCGCACCGCGGGGTCGCCGATCATATGGGCCATCTCCGCAAGCGCGGGGATCGACGCCTTCACCACATCGGATGCCGAGACCGCCGCATGCGTGGTCATGGCACCGATGATCAAGGAGCGCCCGCGCTGCTCGATGCCCGCGAGGTCCTTGATCGCGCCGAGATCGATGAGGGCCGAAGGGCTCGCCAGACGCTGCTTCATCGTCGGCAAGAGCGTGTGGCCACCGGCAAGAATCTTGCTGTCCTCATGCTTCGCCAGCGCCGAGGCTGCGCCTCGCACGCTGTTCGCGCGAACATATTCGAATGCATACATCGCTCTGTTCTCCTAAAGGCTCATTCAGCGGCGAGCTTGTGCGGCGCGCGCTGGCAGGCTTTCCAAACCGTTTCGGCCGTGGCCGGCATCGCCACATGCTCGTGGCCGACCGCATCCGTGATGGCGTTGATGACGGCGGCGGGAGCGGCGATCGCGCCCGCCTCACCGCAGCCCTTCACGCCCAAGGGGTTTGACGGGCAGGGCGTGACCGTCATGCCGACATGGAAGGAAGGCAGGTCATCGGCGCGCGGCATGGCATAATCCATGTAGCTTGCCGTGACGAGCTGCCCCTCCTCGTTGTAGCGAACCCCTTCGAGCAGAGCCTGGCCAACACCTTGCGCGATGCCGCCATGCACCTGGCCCTCGACGATCATCGGGTTGATGACGACACCGAAATCATCGACCGCCGTCCACCGATCGATCCGGGTCGAGCCGGTGCCCGGATCGACCTCGACCTCGCAGATATGCACGCCCGCCGGGAAGGTGAAATTCGTGGGGTCGTAGAACGCGCCCTCCTTCAGACCCGGCTCGAGCTCCTGGCCGGAGAATTTATGCGCGATATACGCCTGCAGGGCGATCGCGCCGAAATCGGCCGCTTTATCCGTTCCCTTGACGGTAAATTTCCCGTCCTTGAACTCGATGTCGCCGGCCGACGCCTCGAGCACATAGGCGGCGACCTTCTTTCCCTTCTCGATCACCTTGTCGAGCGCCTTGTAGATCGCCGACATGCCGACCGCGCCCGAGCGCGAGCCGTAGGTGCCCATGCCGAATTGCACCTTGTCGGTGTCGCCATGAACGATCGAGACGTTCTCGATCGGCACGCCGAGGCGCTCCGAGACGAGCTGCGCGAAAGTCGTCTCATGGCCCTGGCCGTGACTGTGTGAGCCGGTGAGCACCTCGACGGTGCCGATCGGGTTGACGCGCACCTCGGCCGATTCCCATAGGCCCACGCCGGCGCCGAGCGAACCGACCGCTTGCGAGGGCGCGATGCCGCAGGCCTCGATGTAGGAGGAGAAGCCGATGCCGCGCAGCTTGCCGTTCTTGGCGCTCTCGCGCTTGCGCTTGCCGATATTCGCGTAATCGGCGATCTCGAGCGCCTTGGTGAGCGAGGCCGAATAATCGCCTGCGTCATAGGTCATGATCACCGGCGTCTGATGCGGGAAGCTCTTGATGTAGTTCTTGCGGCGGAACTTCGCCGGATCCTGCCCAAGCTCGCGCGCCGCCGCCTCGACGAGGCGCTCGACGACGAAGGTCGCTTCCGGACGGCCCGCGCCGCGATAGGCATCGACCGGCGTGGTGTTGGTGTAGATACCGTCGACCTCGCAATAAATATTCCCGATGTCGTACTGCCCGGAAAGCAAGGGCGCGTAGAGATAGGTCGGCACCGAGGATGAGAAGGTCGAAAGGTAGCCGCCGAGATTGGCGATCGTCCTCGCCCTGAGCGCCGTGATCTTGCCGGTCTCGTCGGTCGCAAGCTCCGCATGGGTGACGTGGTCACGCCCATGGGCGTCCGACAAGAAGGCCTCGGTCCTATCCGAGGTCCATTTCACCGGGCGTCCCACCTTCTTCGCCGCCCAGACGCAAACGGTTTCCTCGGCGTAGATGAAGATCTTCGAGCCGAAGCCACCGCCCACATCGGGCGCGATGACCCTGAGCTTATTCTCGGGCGCGATGCCGATGAAAGCCGAGAGCACGAGACGCGCCACATGCGGGTTCTGGCTTGTGGTGTAAAGGGTGAACGCGCCGTCGCCTGAGTCGTACTCGCCGATGGCGGAGCGCGGTTCCATCGGATTGGGCGCGAGGCGGTTGTTGGTGAGGTCGATCTTCGTGACGTGCTTCGCCGCCGCGAAGGCCGCGTCCGTCTTCGCTTTGTCGCCGAGATGCCAACGGTAGACCGTGTTGTCGGCGGCGACATCGTGGATCACCGCCGCGCCCTGGCGCTGCGCCGTCGCGGTGTCGACCTCGGCGGGCAGGGTCTCATAATCGACGCGAATGGCTTCCGCCGCGTCCTTCGCCTCGCCGAGCGTCTCGGCGATGACGACCGCGACATGGTCGCCGACATAGCGCACCTTGCCTTGTGCCAGCGCCGGATGGGCGCCGGCCTTCATCGGCGTGCCGTCCTTCGAGTGGATCATCCACCCGCAGATGAGCCCGCCCACCTTGTCGGCGGCGATGTCGTCGCCGGTCAGGATCGCGACGACGCCGGGCTTGCTCTTCGCCTCCCGCACATCGAGCGATTTGATCTTGGCATGCGCGTGCGGCGAGCGCAGGAAATACGCATGGGCCTGTCCCGGACGATTGATGTCATCCGTATAGCGCCCTTTTCCAGTGATGAAGCGGTGGTCTTCCTTGCGCCTCACCGCAGCGCCGATGCCGGTCGATGTCATGTGGGTTCTCCCGAGCGTTTGTCCCTATGCCCGCGGCGTTTCTGATGGCGCCGCTTCGGCAGGCCTTTACGAGTTCCGGGCCGCGGAACTCCGGTCGCGCCTTGCGCGGCCGGTCGCTTCCTCAGGCCCGCCGTTCCGTCGCGCTTTCTTAAGAGCCGCGCCTCACTCGGCCGCTTGCTGAAGGCCGGCATGGCCGCGCATCGCCTTGGCGCCGGCCGCGATCGACTTCACGATGTTATGGTAGCCGGTGCAACGGCAGATATTGCCATCGAGCTCCTCGCGGATCACATGCTCATCGAGGTCATGGCCCTTGCGATTGACGATGTCGATCGCCGCCATGATCATCCCCGGCGTGCAATAGCCGCACTGCAAGCCGTGATGCTCGCGGAAGGCCGCCTGCATCGGGTGCAGCTCTTCGCCATTCGCCAGGCCCTCGATCGTCGTGATCATCGCGCTCTCGCATTGCAGCGCGAGCACCGTGCAAGCCTTCACGCTCTTGCCGTCCATATGGATCGTGCACGCGCCGCATTGGCTCGTGTCGCAGCCGACATGGGTGCCGGTCAGGCGTTGATGCTCGCGCAAGAACTCGACCAGCAAGGTGCGCGGCTCGACATTCGCCCTCACGGCCTTGCCGTTGATCGTCATGGAAACGCTTGCCATCTCAATCCTCCACGCGGAGCCCGTGACGAGGCCCGCCGATTTACACCCCGTCGGCCGGCGCCGCGGGGCTTCAGGAATCCGAAAGCGCGAAGGTCCCCAAGTTACGCGTGGGCCCGATCGGGCAGCGCTCGGACGCCTCGTTTTTCGATGTTAACAATCTTGATCCCCGGAAAACGGGTGTCAAGCTTAATCAACGAAATTTGAATCGCCGATTCGTGCTGTTTTCTAGCAATATTTCATTGCGCGACACCGTCGTGCCTCCATCGTTTCGTGGTGCGCCTCCGGCGGCAGTGTCGATCGCGCCATGGCCGACTTAGCTCCCCTCGACAGCCTTGGCGAAGGCCGAGAAAAAGGCGTCCGACATTTTTTTCGCCACCCCGTCGATGAGCCGCGAACCGAGCTGGGCGATTTTGCCTCCGACATTGGCTTGAACGTCGTAAGCGAGCATCGTGCCGCCGCCTTCGGCATCCGACAAACGGACCTTGGCGCCCCCCTTGGCGAAACCGGCGATGCCCCCTTCGCCCTCCCCCGTGATCGTATAGCCGTTTGGCGGGTCGAGATCGGAAAGCGTGACCTTGCCCTTGAAGGTCGCTTTCACCGGACCGATGGCGAGCTTGGCGGTGGCGCGGAAGGCCGTGTTCCCCTCCTTCACCAGCTCCTGACAGCCGGGAATGCAGGCCTTGAGCACCTCGGGATCGTTCAGCTTTGTCCAGACTACCGATTTTGCTGCGGGCAACTGCACCTCGCCCGTCATGCTCATGGCCATGGCGCCCTCCTTTTTCAAAATCACGGCAACCGCGACAGACTAGCGGCAATCGCGCAATCCACACAATCGATCCGCCAGTTTCCGCGATAGGCCCTCGCGCCGAAGCTCGAGGCCCCGCCGAGAAAACCCTTCTGCGATCGCGCTTCGGACTCAAAGTTTTCGTGTTTCCGCTTTTGGAGAGTTGCGCACAGCGAGCGTCGTTGCTACCACATGGCTGAGTTGCAGAAACCTGGCATGGTTCTTGAAGCGACGTTTCGCGGGAGCTTGCGCTTCGCGCGACGAAGTTTTTGGTGCCGAGGGACGACCGGGTCACCTTCAAGGGGAGTGAATTTCCCAGCATGGCAGTCTTCATTCAGCAGCTCATCAATGGGCTGACGCTTGGCGCCATTTATGGCCTCATCGCCATCGGCTACACGATGGTTTTTGGCATCATCGGCATGGTGAACTTCGCCCATGGCGATCTGTTCATGGTGTCGGCCTTCATCGCGCTCATCGCCTTCGTGCTCCTCACCTCGGTGCTCGGCATCGGCTCGATCGCGCTTGCTCTGCTCATCGTGCTCGTGATCGGCATGCTGCTCACCTCGCTTTGGGGATGGGCGATCGAACGGGTCGCCTATCGGCCTTTGCGCGGGGCCTTCCGCCTCGCGCCCCTCATCTCGGCGATCGGTGTCTCCATCTTCCTTTCGAACTTCGTGCAGGTGATCCAGGGGGCCCGCAACAAGCCGACGCCGCCGATGATTCGCGAGGTGATCGTGCTGTTCGAGCAGGACGGCTACACGGTGGCGCTCGCCTATAAGCAGTTGATGATCATGGTCGTGACTGCGGTGCTGCTCGCCGCCTTCTGGTACGTGGTGCAGAGGACACCGCTCGGGCGTGCGCAGCGGGCTTGCGCCCAGGATCAGCGAATGGCGGCGCTGCTCGGCGTCGACGTCGACCGCACCATCTCGCTCACCTTCGTCATGGGAGCGGCGCTCGCCGCGGTCGCTGGCACGATGTATCTCGTCTACTACGGCGTCGTCTCCTTCTCGGATGGCTTCGTGCCAGGCGTGAAGGCCTTCACGGCCGCGGTGCTTGGCGGCATCGGCTCGCTTCCGGGTGCCGTGCTCGGCGGCATCGTCATCGGCCTCATCGAGACCATGTGGTCCGCCTACTTCTCCATCGAGTACAAGGACGTGGCAGCGTTCTCCATTCTCGCGATCACGTTGATCTTCCTGCCGCAGGGCCTCCTCGGCAAGCCCGATGTCGAGAAGGTTTGACCGCCATGGCAGTGCTTTCCCAATCGGCCGCGGCGCGCGCCCAAGAGAGCGTTCCCGACCGCCTCATCACCGCCTTGAAGGACGCGGGCCTTGCGACGCTCGTGACGCTCGGCCTTTGCGTTCCGCTCGTCACCTTGCGAACCGATTCGGAGGAAGGCGGCCAGCTCATCCTCATTCCGCGGCTCGGCCTCACCGCGATCTTGTGCCTTGCGGTGTTCGTCGCGCGGCTTGGCTACCTAACCCTCTGGGGTAAGGAGGCGCGCGCCGCGCGCCAGCCGACGTCCCGCAAGGAGGCGATCAAGACGGTCGCGACGCCTCGGCACAGCTTGACGACCATCGGCCTTCCCATTGCGCTCGGCTTCGCCGTCGCCTACCCGCTCCTCGTCACGCTCGCCAATGGAGGCCTCTCGGAGGCACGCTATTGGATCGACCTCGGGATCCTGGTGCTCACTTATGTGATGCTGGGGTGGGGGCTCAACATCGTGGTCGGGCTCGCCGGTCTCTTGGACCTCGGCTATGTCGCCTTCTACGCCATCGGTGCTTATTCCTACGCCATCCTGGCGACCACCTTCCACATCTCCTTCTGGCTGTGCCTGCCGATTGCAGGGGTGCTCGCCGCGACCTGGGGAGTGCTGCTCGGTTTTCCGGTGCTGCGCCTGCGCGGCGATTATCTCGCCATCGTCACCTTGGCCTTCGGCGAGATCATCCGTCTCGTGCTCATCAACTGGGTGCCGGTGACCAATGGCGGCGCCGGCATCGCCTCGATCCCGCGCGCGAGTTTCTTCGGCCTGCCCTTCAACGATGACGACAACGGCTTCGCGGCCTTCTTCGGCCTTGAATTCTCGCCGATGCATCGGATCGTCTTCCTCTTCTACCTCATCCTGGCGCTCGCCACGCTGACGAGCCTCGTGACGACGCGGTTGCGTCGTCTACCAGTCGGGCGCGCCTGGGAGGCGTTGCGCGAAGATGAGATCGCCTGCCGGTCGCTCGGCATCAACACCACGACCACGAAGCTCACGGCCTTCGCGACAGGCGCCTTGTTCGGAGGGGTCGCCGGCTCCTTCTTCGCCGTGCGCCAGGGCTTCGTCAGCCCCGAAAGCTTCAACTTCCTGGAAAGCGCCATCATCCTCGCGATCGTGGTGCTCGGCGGCATGGGCAGCCAGATCGGCGTCGTCATTGCCGCCGTGGTGATGATCGCCGGCCCCGAGATGCTGCGCAATCTCGGTTTCCTCAAGGCGATCTTCGGCGAGAATTTCGACCCCAGCGAATACCGCCTCCTGATCTTCGGTCTCGCCATGGTTGTGATGATGATCTGGCGCCCGCGCGGCCTCGTCTCGACACGCGAGCCGACGGTGTTCCTCAAGGAACGAAAATCCATCTCCTCCGACCTCGTGAAGGAGGGTCACGGATGAGAGGCGAGACGCTCCTGCGCGTCGAGCATTTGACGATGCGCTTCGGTGGCCTCGTGGCGGTGAATGATCTGTCCTTCACCGCCAAGGCCGGCGACATCACGGCGCTCATCGGGCCTAACGGCGCCGGCAAGACCACCGTCTTCAATTGCATCACCGGCTTCTACAAGCCGAGCGAAGGCCGAGTAGCGCTCGCCCACGGCGGCGAGGCCGCCTTCGCCGCGATCGAGGAAGCGACCGAGAAGGGCGCGCGCACGCTCAGCGTCGGCAATGGCGCCGTCCATCTCCTCGAGCGCATGCCGGATTATCTCGTCACGCAACACGCGCGCGTCGCGCGCACCTTCCAGAACATCCGCCTGTTCTCGGGCATGACCGTGCTCGAGAACCTGCTCGTCGCCCAGCACAACCCGCTCATGCTGGCGTCGGGATATTCGGTGCTCGGCATTCTGGGCTTCTCCTCCTACACGACGCGCCAGAAGGAGGCGGTCGAGCTCGCCAAGGCCTGGCTCGAAAGGATCGGCCTCACCGATCGAGCGGATGATCCCGCGGGCGACCTGCCTTACGGCGCGCAGCGCCGCTTGGAGATCGCGCGCGCCATGTGCACGAAGCCGATCCTCCTTTGTCTCGACGAGCCGGCGGCGGGCCTCAACCCGCGTGAGAGCCTCGAGCTCAACACGCTGCTTCGCGACATCCGCGACCGCGACGCCACCTCGCTCCTCTTGATCGAGCACGACATGTCCGTCGTCATGGAAATCTCGGACCATGTCGTCGTCCTCGACTACGGCGTGAAGATTGCCGACGGCTCGCCCGAGCAAGTGAAGAATGACCCCAAGGTGATCGGCGCCTATCTCGGCGTCGAGGACAAGGAAGTGGCCGCGGTCGAGGCGGAAGTCGAGGGACGCGCATGAACACGCCGTCGACCAACGGACATGCCGCTCCGCTCAGCTCTTCTCTTGCTCCCCTCCTCTGCGTGCGCGGGGTCAAGGCCTTCTACGGCAACATCATGGCCTTGCGCGGGGTCGACATCGACGTGAACGAGGGTGAGATCGTCACGCTCATCGGCGCCAATGGGGCCGGCAAATCGACCTTGATGATGACGATCTTCGGCCGTCCTCGCGCGCGAGAAGGGGAAATCCACTACGCGGGGCGCGACATCACCAATTTGGCCACGCATGAGATCGCGCGGCTCGGCGTCGCCCAGTCCCCCGAGGGGCGGCGCATCTTTCCCCGGATGAGCGTGCTCGAAAATCTGCAGATGGGCGGCGCGCTCGACGGCTTTGCGCATTTCGATGCGGATATCGAGCGCGTCTTCTCGATCTTTCCGCGCCTGAAGGAGCGCGCCAACCAGCGCGGCGGCACCTTGTCGGGGGGCGAGCAGCAGATGCTCGCCATCGCCCGCGCGCTGATGACGCGGCCGAAGCTTCTTCTCCTGGACGAGCCTTCGCTCGGCCTTGCTCCCTTGATCGTGAAGCAGATCTTCGAGGTCATCCGTGAGCTCAACGCCAAGGACGGCATGACGGTATTCCTCGTCGAGCAGAACGCCTTCAACGCGCTGAAGCTCGCGCACCGTGGCTATGTGATGGTGAACGGCGCAATCACGATGAGCGGCACCGGCAAGGAGCTTCTGGCCGATCCTTCGGTGCGCGCCGCCTATCTCGAGGGCGGGAGGCATTGATGCAAGGCATCCTATACGACGACTCTTCCGTCTGGATCTTCGTTCTCGTGACGCTCGTCATGGGCGGGGCGGCGGGCTTCTCGACCGGAAAGGCGATCGCGCAGACCTGGCGGCCGGGCTGGCATCTCGTCGTTTCGGCGCTGGCGCTCGGTGTCGCGGTTCGCTTCATTCACTTTGCGCTCTTCGACGCGAGCCTCGTTACGCTCCAATTTTATGTGATCGACACCCTGCTCGTGCTGCTTGCCGGTTTCGTCGGTTTTCGCCTCACGCGCGTGAAGCAAATGACGGCGCGCTACCGCTGGCTGTACGAGGCGACGAGCGCCTTCACCTGGAGAGCCGCCGCCGCTCGCACGGATGGAGCGCGCCTCCCATGATCCCCCCGCTTCGCGCGATTTCTTTTGCGCGTTTTGGAGTGACAGCGCGCCTGAAACTCGCCATAGATCGATTTCAGCGCGGCTGTACCGCCGTTGGGCTCGCGGTTCGAGCCTCAAGCAACCCTCTCAGGAGAGACTATATGAAGAAAACGTTGTTGACGGGACTTGCGCTCGGGGCGGCGCTTGCCTTCTCCACGGGCGCATACGCCGCCGATCTCAAGATCGCGGTAGCGGGACCGGTGACCGGCCCGAACGCGACATTCGGCAAGCAGCTCACCGAGGGCGCGCAGCAGGCGGTCGATGACATCAACAAGGCCGGCGGCATCCTCGGCCAGCACTTGGTGCTGGAAATCGGCGACGACGCCTCCGACCCCAAGCAGGGTGTGTCGCTCGCCAACAAATACGCCGGCGAGGGCGTCAAGCTCGTCGTCGGTCACTTCAATTCCGGCGTCACCATCCCGTCTTCCGAGGTCTACAAGGAATCCGGAATGCTGATGATAACGCCTTCGGCGACCAACCCGATGCTCACCGATCGCGAGGGCTATTGGAACGTGTTCCGCACCTGCGGCCGTGACGACCAGCAAGGCGCGGTCGCCGGCGCCTGGATCATCAGCCATTTCAAGGGCAAGAAGATCGCCATCATCCACGACAAGACCCCCTACGGCAAAGGCCTCGCCGACGCGACCAAGGCCAATATGAACAAGGGCGGCGTCACAGAGGTGCTCTATGAGGGCATCAACACGGGCGAGAAGGACTACTCGGCCCTCGTGTCGAAGCTCAAGGCCGCCAATGTCGACCTCGTCTATTTCGGCGGGCTGCACACCGAGGCCGGCCTCATCATCCGCCAGATGCGCGATCAGGGCCTCAACGCCCCGATGATGTCGGGTGACGGCATCACCGACAAGGAGTTCGCCCAGATCGGCGGCCCCGGCACCGAAGGCACGCTGATGACCTTCGCGCCCGATCCGCGCAAACATCCCGAGGCCGCCAAGGTCGTCGCCGAGTTCAAGGCAAAGAATTACGACCCGGAGGCCTACACGCTCTACTCCTATGCGGCCGTGCAGATCATGGCCGAGGCGGCAAAGCAGGTCGGCAAGCTCGACACCAAGAAGATGGCGGAGGCCATGCACTCCGGTAAGCCGTTCAAGACCGTCATCGGCGACATCGCTTATGACAAGAAGGGCGACATCACCCGTCCGGATTATGTGATGTATGTCTGGAAGAAGAACAGCGCGGGCACGATCGACTATACCAACAACGAAATCGCGAACTGATCATCGCACTTATTGAACGACAACTGTCCGGCGCTCGTTCGGACAGTTGAATTCGATAGTAGACGGCCTATCTGAAGCCCGCCACCTTCCGGTGGCGGGCTTTTCCATTGGCGGGTCCCATGCAAACCAGCGTCCCTCCGTACCAAAGCGAGTTTGCCGGCGCACCGGGCGCGGGCTGGAACGGCGCCTTGGCGGCGCGCGCCTTCGCGCCAGGCTCCTTGTTCTTGCGCATGCTTGCCTATGGGGTCGACCTCTTCGTGGTCGGGACTCTCGCTCTCGTGCTCACCTTCGCCTTGTTCGTGCTCGGCTTCCTGAGCTTCGGGGCGAGCTGGCTCCTGATCGCCCCCGTATGCGCGGCCGTTCCGGCCCTCTACTCCGGCCTGACCTTGTCGTCGCCCGCCCAGGCGACACTCGGCATGCGGCTCTTCTGCTTGCATATGCGCACGGTGGAGGGCAGCCGCGTCGATTTCCTCACAGGCGCCGGGCACGCGCTTCTCTTCTATATCTTCGTGACGACGATGACGCCGTTCATCCTCCTCGTCGGGCTTTTCCGGCGGGATCGCGCCTTGCTGCATGATCTGGTTTTGCGGGTGCGCCTCGTGTCTCGCCGGTATGACTGACGAAGGTGGGGGAATTCCCAGAAAGGATTAGCGGCCGCGCTCTTGAGTGGCGCGCGCCATGCGCTATCCTTTCGCGGCTTGCCACCGGTGCTTCGGCGCCGACAAACGGCGCCGTCCTCGGAAGGATTTGAGCGCGGACGCGAGTTGAGGACCAGATTGGCGGAACTGAAGTCTTGACGCACCATCCCCGCGACACGCCCCAATTCTACCTGACCGCCCCATCGGCCTGCCCCTATTTGCCCGGCCGCATGGAGCGCAAGGTGTTCACCCATATCGTGGGCGAGCGCGCGGCGAGCCTCAACGACATCCTGACGCAAGGCGGCTTTCGCCGCTCCCAGACCATCGCTTACCGGCCAGCCTGCGAATCCTGCCAGGCCTGCGTCTCGGTTCGCGTCGTCGCCTCTGAGTTTTCGCCTTCCCGCGGCTACCGCCGGATCGCCGCCCGCAACGAGGACATCGTGGGCGCGATCTTGCCCGCCATCCCCTCCTCCGAGCAATATGCGCTGTTTCGCGGCTATATCGATGCGCGCCATGGCGAGGGCGGCATGGCCGACATGAGCGCCTTCGATTACGCCACCATGGTGCGCGAAAGCCATGTGCAAACCCGCATCATCGAATATCGCGAACGTGGCCCCGACACGCCGATCACCGGGCGTGGGCAGGGCCCGCTTCTCGCCGTGGCGCTGACCGACATCCTCGCTGACGGGCTTTCGATGGTCTATTCCTTCTTCGACCCGGATAACGAGCGGCGCAGTCTCGGCACCTTCCTGATCCTCGACCATATCGAGAAGGCGCGCGCGCTCGGCCTGCCCTTCGTCTATCTCGGCTATTGGGTGTCCGGTTCGCGCAAGATGGATTACAAGAGCCGCTTCACCCCCCAGGAGCGCTTGACGCCCGAGGGATGGGTGCGGGCCTATTGATTTCGGCAAAGCCTCGCCTCCCGACCGCCGGCAAGCCGCTCCAAGACCCTCACATTCCGCCGACGCGATGGCTTGGGCGATTTCGCCCCGATTCTCCTGCCGCAATGACGCCTGGATGGCCGGTTGCCCCTCGTCTCCTTCGCCGATATAGCCGCGCAACCAATATCCAAACACCCTTAGGAAGATAGAATGGCCATCGAACGCACCTTCTCAATCATCAAGCCCGACGCGACGCGGCGCAATCTCACGGGCGCCATCAACGCCGTGATCGAGAAGGCAGGGCTTCGCATCGTCGCGCAAAAACGCGTCCTGATGACGGAGGCCCAGGCGAAGACCTTCTACGCCGTGCACAAGGAGAGGCCGTTCTATGGCGAGCTCGTCGAGATGATGGGCGGCGCGCCGGTGGTGGTCCAGGTCCTCGAAGGCGAGAACGCGATCGCGAAATACCGGGAGGTAATGGGGGCGACCAATCCGGCAAATGCCGCCGAAGGCACGATCCGCAAGAGCTTTGCGCTCTCGATGGGAGAGAACTCGGTGCACGGCTCGGACAGCCCGGAAAATGCCGCGATCGAGATCGCTCAATTCTTCAGTGGGAACGAAATCGTGGGTTGACCGGATTCTGCTTGATTGGTCACGCGCCCGCCCCAGTTTATCGGATAGATTGCTTCAATCGACATCCAGGAGATGCCTCAATCGGAGGTTTGCCAAGATGAACAGGGCCGTGATGTCCGCCGCCGCCTTCGGCTTGGTCGGAGCGATCGCCTACGCCTTTGCGCAGACGCAAGCGCCGAACCTCCCCGTCGCCGGCCCAACCCCGGGCACTTTCATGGGCGATCTGTCGAGCACGGCGGGAATGCGTTCCTCGGCAGAGGATCGCGCTGTCCTGCTCGATGCCCGCATCGGCGCGATCAAGGCCGCCCTCAAGCTCTCTGCGGACCAGGAAAAGCTCTGGCAGCCCGTGGAGGCCGCCATTCGCAAGAATGCCGCCTTGCGCGACCAGGCCACGGAGGAAATGCGTGACCGGATGGCACAAAGCCACGAAGCGATGCTCCCCGCCTTGGACCCGATCGCGAGGCTGCGCAACGAGGCCGATCGCATGACGGCCCACGCCGGACGCATGCGCGAATTCGCCGATGCCGCCGCCCCGCTTTATGCGTCGCTCTCGGACGATCAGAAAAGGCGCGCCTTCCTCCTCCTCAACCGCAGGCACGGCGATCTGTTGGGGCTCGGCGAGGGAGGCAGGGGCCAGGGCTTCGGACGGCACGGCACGGGGACCGGCATGGGCATGATGATGGATTGGCGAGGCTAGCATCCTGCCGAATGGCAGGCTGGGAAGCGGCGTTTTTCAAGGGCCGCGCCGCCCAGCCGGACGTGGCGTCGGATCGACCCCTCCCCTCAAAGCCCTGTCCGTGCTAGGTGATCGGCCATGAACGCCCACGCCAAGATCGAGATCAAGCACTCCACCTGCCCTCATGATTGCCCGTCGGCATGCGCGCTCGACGTCGAGGTCATCGAAGGCTCGAGCATCGGGCGCGTGCATGGCTCGAAGCTCCAGAGCTACACGGCAGGCGTCGTCTGCGCCAAGGTCGCTCGCTACGCCGAGCGTATCCATCATCCCGACCGGCTTCTTTTCCCTCTTCGGCGCAGCGGGCCGAAAGGCTCGGGCTCCTTCTCGCGCATCTCATGGGACGAAGCGCTCGACGAGATCGCGGCGCGCTTTGACGCCGCCGAGCGCGAGTTCGGAGCGGAATCGGTCTGGCCCTATTACTACGCGGGGACGATGGGGCTCGTGATGCGCGACGGCATCAACCGTCTCGCCCATGTGAAGAAATATTCGCGCTTTTACGGCACGATCTGCTCCACCATCGCCTGGGCCGGCTTCGCGGCAGGCACGGGAAAAGTCGCCGGCGTCGATCCGCGCGAGATGGCGAAATCCAACCTCGTGGTGATCTGGGGCACGAACCCGGTCTCGACGCAGGTGAATGTGATGACGCATGCGTCCAAGGCCCGCAAGGAGCGCGGCGCAAGGATCGCCGTGGTCGATGTCTACGACAACGCGACGATGAAGCAGGCCGACATCAAGATCATCCTGCGGCCGGGCACGGATGGCGCCTTCGCTTGCGGCGTGATGCATGTGCTCTTTCGCGATGGCTATGCCGACCGTCAATACCTTGAGCGCTACACGGATTGCCCCAAAGAGCTCGAAATGCATCTGGCGCCGCGAACGCCGCAATGGGCGTCTTCGATCTGCGGCGTGCCTGTCGCCGAGATCGAGGCCTTCGCCCGAGCGGTGGGCGAGACGAAGCGCAGCTTCTTCCGGCTGGGCTACGGCTTCACGAGAAGCCGCAATGGCGCGGCCCAAATGCATGCGGCGCTCTGCATCCCCGCAGTCACCGGCGCTTGGCAATATGAAGGGGGTGGCGCCTTCTTCAACAATGGGGCCATCTGGGGCTTCAAGAAGACGTTGATCGAAGGCCTCGACGTTCTCGACGCCAGGACGCGCCGCCTCGACCAGTCGAAGACGGCGCGCATCCTCACCGGCGATCCTGCGGCGCTGAAGGGCGGTCCGCCGGTGAAGGCGATGCTCATCCAAAACACCAATCCCGTCACCGTCTGCCCCGACCAGACGCTTGTCCGGCAGGGTTTCGCGCGCGAGGATCTCTTCGTCGCGGTGCATGAGCAGTTCATGACCGAAACCGCCCAAATGGCCGACATCGTGCTCCCAGCCACCATGTTCATGGAGCATGACGACCTCTATTACGGCGGCGGCCATCAATACATCTCCGTCGGCGCGAAGCTGATCGATCCTCCGGGCGAATGCCGCTCCAACCATGAGGTGCTGCAAGGGCTGGCGAAGCGGCTCGGCGCGAACCACCGTGCCTTCGAAATGACGGCGCGCGAGATCATCGACGAAACCTTGAAGATCAGCGGCCATGGCGACATCGCGGCACTCGAAGCCGATCTCTGGCGCGACGTTCAACCAGACTTCCGCGCCGCGCATTACCTCGACGGCTTTGCGCATAAGGACGGCAAGTTCCACTTCAAGGCTGACTGGGCGAAGGTCGCTGTCTCGAGCGACGGGCTGATGGGCGCTTGGCAGGAAATGCCTTCCCTGCCCGACCATTGGGCCATCATCGAGGAGGCCGATGAGGAGCATCCGTTTCGCTTGGCGACAAGCCCCTCGCGAAGCTTCCTCAACACGAGCTTCAACGAGACGCCATCTTCGAAAGCGCGCGAGGGCAAGCCGAGCGTGATGATTCATCCAAAGGATGCGGCAAGGCTCATGATCCGCGACGGTGAACCTGTCGTGCTCGGCAACCGGCGCGGCGAAACCATTCTCACCGCCAAATTGTTCGAGGGCCTTCAGCGCGGCGTGCTGATTGCCGAGAGCATCCACCCCAATCACGCGCATATCGGGGGGCGCGGCATCAATATGCTGACCGGCGCCGATCCGGTCGCGCCTCACGGCGGGGCCGCCTTCCACGACAATAAGGTGTGGGTGAAGAAGGCCTCGGCGTGACGGCTAATCCACGCAGCTGAGGAGCAGCTCGCGCAGCCGCCGATCGGGGGTGAGCGGCACCTTGCCCCTCGCGCCATCGAGGCAACCGCCAAGCTCGGAATTGGCGGCCCATTCCTCCTCGATCCGGCCTTCGCGCACGATCTTCGCGAAACGGTGGCTTTGCCAGCCATGCCATAACGGCAGACCGGCGGCGGCGAGCCTCGCCGATTGCTCGGCCTTCTCGAGGAAGATCTCCTTCGCCCGGAGCGGAAGATGAAAACAGGCGAATGTGTCCCTGCGCGATCGCTTGGGCCCTACGCCCTTCGCGGTGTGATTGCCGGGCCCGATTCTCATGCCTGGATTTGCGCGCAGGATATTTTTTCGCTGATAAGGGGCCTCCACATAGGCGTATTCGCCTGTTTCGACGCTGAACCGGGCACGCCGAAAGTCACCGAGCTTCTCGGCGTTGCGATGGACCGCCGTGAGCACGGCGCGCGGATTGCGCCGCCTTTGCCGGCGATTTTGAATGAAATTGACGACCGGCGCGGAAATGAGATCGGCGCTCGAGGCGCGAAGCCCCGCCGCGAGCCCGCCTGGCGCAAACCAGAACTCATCCGCATCGAAGGGTAGGATCCAGCTCGCGCCGTTCTTCATCGCCTCGCACGCAAGATCGGTCACGAGCCCCGCCTGGTGGAAGCCCACGTCGCCCGTGCGGGTCCAGCGGATGCGGCGATCCTTTCGGGCGAGCCTCTCGAGCGCGCAAGCCGTTCCATCCGTCGACCCGTTGTCGGCGATCAGGAAATGCTCGACCCCTTGCCGGAGATGGTGGCGCAAGGTGGTCTCGACGAGGTCCTCCTCGTTGCGGACGAGTGAAATTCCGACGAGCATTATGGGCAGCCACCTTCACTTCCGCGACCGCAATTCCACAAATCGTTATCGCGCCACGGTTGAAGTCGCAACGCGATCGGGTAAGGAATGGCGCCCTCGTTGCAAGAAGGAGCTCGCCGTGCGTCGTCTTTGCGTCACCCTGATCGCCACCGGTCTTTGCGCGCTTGCCATTTCCCCGCTAGCCGCGCTCGCGGGCGCTTCCTCGCGGAATCTGCCTCCGCCCGATCCGACCGCGAAGAACCTTACGCCCTATATGATCTCGCTTCGCGCCTTCGACGCTTGCCTCATCGTGCAGTCGCGCCTGCAAGGGACGACGCGCGAAGCGGTGCACACGCCTTGCTCTTGCTACGCCAAGCTCACCGTCAAGAACATGTCGAAGGACGAGCTCGATGCCTTCCGCGAGACGGGGTATTTCAACGATTCGGCACGGCAAAAGGCGCTGGAGGCGCTCGATAGCTGCAAGCTGCCGCGTCCGCCCTTGGGCTAGCGGCGCACGCCCTTATGCGCAACGACCGCCGCCGCCCGCTGAGCTACGCCGATGCCGGCGTCGACATCGATGCGGGGGCGGAGATGGTCGAGCGCATCAAGCCGCTCGTTCGCGCAACCGCGCGCCCGGGAGCGGATGCCGAAATCGGCGGTTTCGGCGGCATCTTCGATCTGAGGGCGGCGGGGTTCAAGGACCCCGTTTTGGTCGCCGCCAATGACGGGGTGGGCACCAAGGTCAAGATCGCGATCGACGCAAGGCTAAACGACACGGTCGGCATCGACCTCGTCGCCATGTGCGTCAACGACCTCGTGGTGCAAGGCGCCGAGCCCTTGTTCTTCCTCGACTATTTCGCGACCGGCAAGCTCGATCCGGTCGAGGGCGAAAAGCTCGTCGCGGGCATCGCGGCGGGTTGCCGCGAAGCGGGTTGTGCGCTCATCGGTGGCGAGACGGCCGAGATGCCGGGGCTTTATCACGGCCGCGACTATGACCTTGCCGGTTTCGCGGTCGGCGCCGCCGAACGTGGCACGCTTCTGCCGCGCTCGGACATTGAGCCCGGAGATGTCGTGCTCGGCCTTGCCTCCTCGGGCGTGCATTCGAACGGCTTCTCTCTCGTGCGGCGCATCGTCGAGAAGAGCGGGATCGGCTGGAGCGAGCCTGCGCCCTTCGACAAGGGCTTAAGCCTTGCAGAGGCGCTGCTGACGCCGACCCGGATCTATGTGAAAAGCGTCCTTGGCGCATTGCGCGACGCAGATGCGAGGGCCGGGCTCAAGGCGCTCGCCCATATCACGGGCGGAGGCTTCCCGGAGAATATTCCACGGGTCTTGCCGAAGGCGCTCGGCGTCAGGATCGATCTTGCGAGCGTTCCGGTTCTTCCGGTGTTCCGTTGGCTCGCGGCGATCGGCCCCGTCGCCGAGGACGAGATGCTGCGCGCCTTCAACTGCGGTATCGGCATGGTCGTGATCGCCTCGCGCTTGGACAGCGAGGCCGTGCGACGCGCTTTCGAGGCGCGCGGCGAGAGCGTGAGCCTCATCGGCGAGGTCATCGAAGCCCCGGGCGCGCGCGTCACTTATCGCGGGCAGCTCGCATTGTGACGGGCACCGCCGTGCCGCGCAAAAGGACCGCCATTCTGATCTCGGGGCGCGGCACCAACATGGCGGCGCTCATCGAAGCCGCGCGCGGCGCCGATTATCCCGCGGAAATCGTCCTCGTCATCTCAAACGTCCCGGACGCCCCTGGACTCGCCCGCGCGGAGGCGGCGAGCGTCCCGACGAAGGTCATCGATCATCGCCCTTTCTTGAGGGATCGCGAGGGATTCGAGCGCTCGGTCGATCGCGAGCTTTCCGCAAAGCGCGTGGAGCTCGTTTGCCTTGCAGGCTTCATGCGACGCTTGACGCCATGGTTCGTGGCCCGCTGGGAAGGGAAACTTCTCAACATCCACCCTTCCCTGCTTCCCGTCTTCAAGGGCCTCCACACCCATGCGCGCGCGCTCGCCGAAGGGGTGAAGCTCCACGGCGCGAGCGTGCATTTCGTGACGGAAGATCTCGATGAAGGCCCGGTGATCGCGCAATCGGCCGTCCCGGTCTTGCCCGGCGATACGGATGAAGCACTCGCGAGCCGCGTCCTCGACGTCGAAGGTCCGCTCTACGTCGCCTCCTTGCGCTTCGTCGCCTCTGGCGAGGCCAGGCTCGAGGCTGGCAGCGTCACCTTCGGAAACGAAAGATCTGGCTGATCTTCGCGAACGAGCTCCTTCAGCTCGTGAGACGTGCCGCCGACCGGAGCCGAATATCGCGAGGGTCATGCGCGATCATGCTCTCACCGCCGCCCGCGGCGACGCGCTTCACGAGCTCCGCGCTTTTGCCGCGCGCAACGCGCACCTTGAGGTAAGCGCTTCCCTTCGGGTCCTGCTCGGCGGAGAGCACCTCGGCATGCTCATAGACCCAGGCCCGACCGCGACCATCCGCGCCGGGGATGACGAGGTTGAACATCTCGCGATCGCTGAACAAAAAATCCTCGATCGCGGCGAGGAGCTCGCTCACGCCCTCGCCGGTGAGCGCGGAGACGCCGATCGCTTCGCCAGCCCCTGCCGGCGGCCTGCCCCCTTGCTCCTTGGGAAGGAGATCGATCTTGTTCGCGACCTCGAGAATCGGATGGGAAGCCTGATCGAGCCCGAGCTCGGCAAGGACGTCCTCGACGTCCTGGCGCTGCGCCTCGCTTTGGGGATGGGAAGCGTCGCGCACATGCACGATGAGGTCGGCATCGAGCACATCCTCGAGCGTCGCGCGGAACGCGGCGATCAGCGAAGTCGGGAGCTCGGAAATGAAGCCGACCGTATCGATGAGATAGAGGCTTTCGCCATGCGCCAGACGGATGAGGCGAGCGGTGGGATCGAGCGTGGCGAAGAGCATGTCCTTGGCGACCACGCCCGCCGCGGTCAGGCGATTGAAGAGCGTCGACTTGCCCGAATTGGTGTAGCCCACGAGCGCCACCACGGGATGCGTGCCGCGCCGCCGCTGGCGCCGGTGCAATGCGCGGGTGCGCTTCACCGCATCGAGATCACGCTCGATCTTGGCGATCCGCTCCTCGATCTGGCGCCGGTCGGCTTCGATCTGCGTTTCACCGGGGCCGCCGAGGAAGCCGAAGCCGCCGCGCTGGCGCTCGAGATGCGTCCAGGATCGCACCAGCCGGCTCTTCTGATGCGTAAGATGCGCATGCTCGACCTGCAGCGAGCCTTCGCGCGTGCGCGCACGCTCGCCGAAAATCTCGAGAATCAAGGCCGTCCGGTCGATGACCTTGGCGCCAAGCGCCTTCTCGAGATTGCGCTGCTGCACCGGAGAGAGCGCGCAGTCCATGACGACGAGGGCTGTCTCATCCGCCTTCACCTTCTCGGCGAGAAGGGTAACCTTGCCGGAACCGATGAAGGTCGAGGGGCGGATCTCGTTTGCGGGCACGATCATCGCCTCGACCACGTCGAGGTCGATCGCGCCGGCGAGCTTCATCGCTTCGGCGAGCCGGTCGGCCGGCGTGCGCGGCTGCGCTAGCCCAGCACGAATGGGAGATTGCGGCTTCGAGGACCGCCCGGGCGCGGAAGCCTTCGGAGGCGCCGGCCCACGGGTCATGTAAGGGCCGATGATCAAGGCGCGCGTCGCGGCGCTTACCCTCCCACCTCGGGGCGGTCGTGCCTCGGCGCTGCCGGAGCCCGCCATCCTCATCTCGAGCGCGATGCCTGGCGAATCATGCCTCAGCCCTTGTCCGCCCCCTCCTCGGCCGGATCATAGAGCTGCACGGGAGCCGACGGCATGATGGTGGAGATCGCATGTTTGTAGACGAGCTGCGAATGCGCGTCGCGGCGCAAGAGCACGCAAAAATTGTCGAACCAACTCACGATTCCCTGCAATTTGACGCCGTTCACGAGAAAGACCGTCAAGGGAATCTTATGCTTGCGGACATGATTGAGAAAAGCATCCTGCAGGTTTTGTGGTCGATCGCCGGCCATATTGAACACCCCGATTATATCAGTTTTGTTGCTCGCGCGGCTTTAAGAAGCGCCACGTCTCACCTTATGGCTGATCCGATTCACTGTTTGCGTCGCGGCATGCAGATTCACATAGGCATCAAACCTCCTCAACCCCAGGACCACGGGGCAGTGATGCAATTATGGCGGGCTCAGAAGAATTCCAGGCTGACCCGGAAAATCTGCTCGACCTCCTTGTATTTTGCGGCGGTGGCGAACACCACCAGGCGATCATGCGCGGCGATCACCGTGTCGCCTGTCGGTGCCAGCACTTCGCCTTGCCGGAAAACAGCCCCGATCCTTATCCCTTCCGTGATGTCGAGGTCGCGCAACGGCTTGCCGACGAGGGCTGAGGGTGCGAGCGCCTCGGCCTCGATCATCTCGGCACGCCCCTGCTCGAGGGAAAGAAGCGCGCGAATCTTGCCGCGGCGGATGTGGCGCAGCGCCTTGGAAACCGTCAAGGCCGTGGGGTCGATGGCCGCGTCGATCTTCAGATCGCCGATGAGGGCGCGATAGCCGGGTGCGCTCAAGAGCGAGGCGGAACGCCGGCTGCCGAGCTTCTTCGCAAGCGCGCCCGAGAGAAGATTGGCGGCGTCATCATTCGAGGCGGCGAAAAACATGTCGGCGCCGTCGACACCGGCGTCGCGTAAAATCGTCTCGTCGAGCGCGCTCCCGAGAAGCGCGAGCGAATGCGGCAGCGCTTGCGCCGCGGAAAGCGCCCTTTCCTGCACCGTATCGATGAAGCGCACCTTGACGTCCGGAAGGGCCTTGCCGATCAGCCCGCCGGCATGCACGCCGACGTGGCCGCTGCCGGCGATGATGACACGGCGCGGAGCGCGCATGTCGTGGCCGAAAAAGGCGAGCACCTCGCCGAGCTTTGCGGTCGCCGCGACCACATAGGCGACGTCGCCGGGCTCGAGCATATGTTCCGAGCCGACGACGCTGACCTTCCCGTCCCGCTTCTTGCCGACCACGGTGGCGTCGAGCCCAGGAAAGCGCCCGTTCACTTCGTGCAACGGCCCTGCCACTGCCGCTGATCCGGCAAGGCATTCGACCGAGAAGCCGAGCACCTGTCCGCGGCAGAAGGAGCCGCTTTCCCCGACACCGGGCATGGTGACGAGACGCGCGATCGCTTCCGCGACCTCGATATCGGGTGAGATCGTCGCATCGACCGGCACGCGGTCGCGAGCGAAGAGATCGGCCCAATCGCTTGTCCGGTAGGCCGCGGCGCGCAGCCGCGCGATTTTGGTCGGCACGTTGAAGAGCGTATGCGAGACGGTGCAGGCCGTTATGTTCACCTCATCGGAGGGGGTGACGGCAAAGAGGATGTCGCAATCGGCGGCACCCGCCCGATCGAGCACATCGGGATGAGAGCCGTGGCCCATGACGGTCGCGACGTCGAGCTCGTCGCTCAGCCGCGCCAGCACGTCGGATGACAAATCGACCATCGTGACGCTGTTGCGCTCGTCAGCCAGCCTTTCGGCGATGGCGCGGCCGACGGCGCCGCCTCCGCAGATGAGCACCTTCATCGGATACGAGCCCCGCCCAAGATCCCTCCCGGGCAATGGCTCGCCATTCGTGGCGCACACTCAACCCGCGGTGGCCTCGAGCCGCGGAGGGAGCCTTGCCCCGGCCACGGCGGAAGAAATCCGCCGACCGCGGGCAACACCGGTCGCCTTTGCGTCATGGCCCCTATCCCACCCCGAGAGTTTTCAACTTGCGATGCAAGGCCGAGCGTTCCATGCCGATGAATTCGGCGGTCCGAGAGACGTTCCCGCCGAAGCGGCTGATCTGGGCGATCAGATATTCGCGCTCGAAGATTTCGCGCGCCTCGCGAAGCGGCATCGCCATGAATTTCTCACCGCCTGCGCCGTTCGGCGAGCTCGGCACGCGCGCGCCGACTTCATGGGGCAGCATATCGGCGTTGATCGCGGCGTTCGGGTCGCCGCCGCACAAGATCATCAGACGCTCGACGTTGTTGCGAAGCTCCCGCACATTTCCCGGCCATTCATGCGATTGCAGGATCGCGAGCGCATCTTCCGCCATGCCGCGTTTCGGCAATCCGCCTGTCGCGGAAATCTGCCCCATGAAGAAGTCGATGAGATCGGGAATGTCCTCGCGCCGCTCCGAGAGCGACGGAACGCGCAAGGGCACGACGGAAAGACGGTGATATAAGTCCTCGCGAAAACGCCCCTCCGCGATATCGGCTGCGAAAGCGCGAGCCGAGGAGGAGATCACGCGGACATCGACATGCACGCGCGTCGAGCCGCCGACACGCTGGAAGTTCTGATCGACGAGGACCCGCAGGATCTTGCTCTGAGTCTCTTTCGGCATGTCCGCTACTTCGTCGAGATAGATCGTGCCTCCATGAGCCTCCTCGAGCGCACCGGTCACACGCTGCCCGTTCGGGCCTTGCTCGATGCCGAAAAGCGCGATCTCCATGTTCTCCGGCGTGATCGTCGCGGCGTTGATGGCGACGAAGGCCCCGCCGGAACGGCTCGAGAGCTGATGGATTGTGCGCGCGGTGAGCTCCTTGCCGGAACCGGGCGCGCCCGTGATCATCACGCGCGCGTTTGTCGCGGCGATGCGCTCGATGGCGCCGCGCAATTGCACGATCGCCGAGGAGCGGCCGATGATGCGGCTCGCCTGCACCGATTGCGTCTTCAGCTCCTTGACCTCGCGTTTCAGCCGCGAAGCCTCGAGCGCGCGATCCGCCACGAGCACGAGCCGATCGGCCTTGAAGGGCTTCTCGATGAAGTCGTAGGCGCCGCGCCGGATCGCGGCGACCGCCGTCTCGATATTGCCGTGGCCCGAGATCATGACCACGGGAAGCTCGGCGTGAAGCTGCTTCACCCGGTCGAGAATTTGCAAGCCGTCGAGCGAGGAGCCCTGCAGCCAGATATCGAGGAAGAGGAGATGCGGCTTGCGGGCCTCGATCGCCTTGAAGGCCTCCTCGGCCCCATCGGCGCTGCGCGCGCGGTAACCCTCATCCTCGAGGATCCCCGCGACAAGCTCACGAATATCGGCCTCATCATCGACGATGAGAATATCAGCCCCCTTCACGGCAGGCCCTCCGGAACATTTTCAACTGATTCGGTCTCGAGCGTTGAGGCCTTGGGAATCGGCCGGGCTTGAGCGGCGTCCTCGGACGTTTCCGCCGCATCGTCCTCGAGACCTGCCGGGAACCACAACCTCACCCGTGCGCCGATCACGCTGCCTTGCGCGTCGAGGTGATCGAGGAGCTCGATGCCGCCGCCATGCTCCTCGACAATCCTGCCGACGATCGCAAGGCCAAGCCCCGTGCCTTCCTTGCGGGTCGTCGTATAGGGTTCGAGAAGCTTGTGCCGTTCGCTCTTGGGAAAGCCGCGCCCGGTGTCGGTGACATCGATGGTGATGGTGTCGTCCTTCGCTTTCGCAACCGAGACCGTCACCTTCCCGCGCTCGCCGCCCGGTTTCGGTTCCATCGCCTCGGTCGCGTTCTTGACGATGTTGGTGAGCGCCTGACCGATCAAGCGATGATCGAAGCGCGCCTTGAGCGGCGTGTCCGGAAGATTGACGATAAAATCGATATCGGGGCGCGCGACCTGCATCAGGAAGATGACGTGCTTGGCCACATCGGTGATCTCGCTCTCCTCGAGCACCGGCTTTGGCGTGCGCGCGAAGGAGGAGAACTCATCCACCATGCGCTTGATGTCGTCGACCTGACGGATGATCGTGTTGGTGCATTGATCGAAGACCTCGCGATCCGAGGTGATGAACTTGCCGTATTTGCGCTTCAGCCGTTCGGCGGAGAGCTGGATCGGGGTGAGCGGGTTCTTGATCTCATGGGCGATGCGCCTCGCCACATCCGCCCAGGCGGCCGAACGTTGGGCCGAGACGAGATCGGTGATGTCATCGAGCGTGATCACATAGCCCTCGGCGGCATCGCCCGCCGTCTCCTTGGTGACGCGCACGCTCACCTGGCGCTCGCCGGTGCCGCGTTGCAGCGCGATCTGCCCTTGCACGAGCCGGTGGCGGCCTTCGCGCGCCTCGGCGACGAGCGGACCCAGGGCCGGCAGGAGATCATCGAGCGCCGTGCCCAGAAACTCGCTTTTTTCGCCTCTCGGCAGGAGCTTGTCGGCCGAGGGGTTGAGCACCGTGATCGCCCCCTTGGCGTCGATGCCGATCACGCCCGAGGAGACGCCGGCGAGCACCGCCTCGGTGAATCGTCGGCGCTTGTCCATCATCTCGCTCGCGGCGACGAGCCGATCATGCTGGGCGCGCAATTCCTGCGTCATCCCGTTGAAGGTCGCGGAGAGATGCGCAAGGTCGCTCTCGCCCTTTCGGGTCGGCACCTGCACATAGAAATTCCCGGCGGCCACCTGATCCGTCGCATGGATGAGGCGGCGAATCGGAAGCACCAGCCAATTGGCGAAGGAAAGGCCGAGCCTGATCGCCGAAAGCAGCAGGATCAGCGTCACCAAAAGGTACATGGACGCGAACGCGATCTGAACGCCGACGCGCTTTCCTTCGAGCCCTTGGTAATAGCGAAGGCCCTCCTCGGCCGCGGTCGTATATTGGCTGGCGCGAGGATCCCCCGGCCGCGCCACGAAAAGGAAGGCATTGTCGTAGGCTGAGAGCTTCACGAGCGCCGCGAAGGCGCCTCCCGCGCGCGGCACAAAGCAGAAGGGCTCGGTGTCGCTCGCCTCTGCATAATCCTCGGCGCGCGGAAGCGCGATGCCGGACACGGCGACATGCTGCACCGACTCGATCGTCGAGCCGTCGTTCTTCAGCATCATGGCGACCGGAAAGCCGAGAAAGAGCGAGCGCGTCGAGAACCAATCGTGAAACAGCGTCCGGTTCTGATCGAACATCACCTTGGCGCTGTTGATGTCGCCAGCCATCAGGTTCAGCTCGCGCGCCATGGTGTGGCATTGCCCCTCCTGATAGCTATGGGCGATCTCGACTGTGTTGCCGAGGAGCACGCGCAAATCCGCGCGAAACCAAGGGTCGAGGCTGCGTTCGAGCGTGATCGAGGTCACGAGCGCGATGAAAAGCGCCGGAAGGGCCGCAATTCCTGCGAACCACCCTATGAAGCGCATATGCAGCCCGGCGGCCGCGGCGCGCGCGCGTCTTGCGCGCAAGACCTCGCGCCCCTCGATGATAACCACGATGGCGAGGCAGATGACGAGCACGCTGTTCGTCGCAAGGATGCTCAAGACGACGGCATTCGTCGGCGCGATCGGCGTGAGGCCGGCGACGATCAAAAAGCCGACGAGCGCGGAGAGCAGCGCCGCCACCATGATGAAGGTGCCGACGCGCTTGCCGGAATGACCTTCATCCACAAGGAGTGGCGCGGCCGTTGTCCTTGGAAGATCGGTTGAGCTCATTGACGCCGCTGTTCCCGCACGCAAATTGATGCGCGCATGCAACAGTGTTGTTGGAATGCGACGGTTTTGGGGCCGCGCGCCGATAAGGATCAGTGCGAGAGCTTCATCACCTGTATGTCGAGATCGCTGATTTTTTTGCGCAAAGTGTTGCGATTCAGTCCCAGGAGCTGCGCCGCCTTGATCTGATTCCCGCGCGTCGCGGCAAGCGCCGCGCTGATCAATGGCGCTTCGACCTCTTCGACGATGCGGTGATAAAGGCCCGCAGGCGGCATCTGCGTCCCAAAGGACGCAAAATACCGCTGGAGATACCGTTCGACCACCGCGCCGAGGGTCAGCTCGCTCGAAAGCTCTCCCGTCGGCATTGGCGCAGCGTCGGACTGGGCGAGCTCCGCCTCGATGGTCGCGGCCGAGATGTTCTGTTGCGGATAAAGCGCGGCGAGGCGGCGCACGAGGTTCTCGAGCTCGCGCACATTTCCGGGCCAGCGGTAAGCGCAAAGGAGCTCGATGGCCTCGGGCTCGAGCGTCTTTGTCGGCAGCCCCTCCTTCTCGTTCACTGCAAAGAAATGCCGCAAGAGGTCGGGGATGTCTTCGGACCGCTCGCGCAAGGGGGGAAGCCTTATCGGCACGACATTGAGGCGGAAGAAGAGATCCTCACGGAACAAGCCTTGCTGGATGAGCCCGCGCAATTGCTTGTTCGTCGCGGCGATGATCCGCACATTGGTTTTGATCGGCACGCGCCCGCCGACCGTCGTATATTCGCCTTGCTGCAGCACGCGCAGGAGACGGGTTTGCGCCTCCATCGGCATATCGCCGATCTCATCGAGGAAGAGCGTGCCGCCTTCGGCCTGCTCGAAACGGCCGACCGAACGGGCAAGCGCGCCGGTGAAGGCGCCCTTCTCGTGGCCGAAGAGCTCCGATTCGATGAGATCACGCGGGATCGCCGCCATGTTCACGGCGACGAAGGGACCCTTGCGCCTCCTGCCGAAATCATGGAGCGCGCGTGCTACGAGCTCCTTCCCGGTCCCTGAATCCCCGCTGATCATCACGGTCAAATCGGTCTGCATCAGCCGCGCAAGAACCCGGTAGACCTCCTGCATCGAGGCCGAACGCCCGACGAGCGGCATGTTCTCCGTTTCGATCTCGGCGGGTTTCGCCGCCGACGGCCCGCGCTCCGACAAGGCGCGCCCGACGATCGACACGATCTCCTTGAGGTCGAAGGGCTTCGGCAGATAATCATAGGCGCCAAGTTCCGAGGCGCGCACCGCCGTCATGAAAGTGTTCTGCGCGCTCATCACCACGACCGGCAGCTCGGGCCGCACCCGCTTGATGCGCGGCAAGAGGTCGAACGCATTATGGTCGGGCATCACCACATCGGTGATCACGAGGTCTCCGCCGCCCTCCGCGACCCAGCGCCAGAGCGTCGCGCCATTGCCGGTCGAGCGCACCTCATAGCCGGCGCGCGAGAGCGCCTGGCCGAGCACCGTGCGAATGGCGGCGTCATCGTCCGCGACGAGAATCTGTCCGCTGGGCATCGATCTCCTCTCGATCTTCCCCGCGCTTTGCTCCGCCGGGTTATTTTCCCCGTGCAACCATCGGCATCATCACGCGAAACACCGTCCGCCGATGCGCGGATTCGCACTCCACGATGCCGCCATGGTCGCCGATGATCTTCGCGACCAAAGCAAGACCGAGGCCAGAGCCTTGCGTCTTGGTGGTGACGAAGGGGTCGAAGAGATGGGGCTTCAGATCCTCCGGAACGCCCGGCCCGTTGTCGCGCACGCAGAATTCGAGCGGCAGGCTCACCCGCTCCGAGGAGGGGCCGACCGACAGCTTCACGCCCGGCCTGAACGCGGTGGTGAACTCGATCTCCCCGTCCCTTGCGTCCGTTCCGATCGCTTCCGCGGCATTCTTGGCGAGGTTGAGGAAGACCTGGACGAGCTGATCGCGATTGGCGAGCACCGGGGGAAGCGAGGGGTCGTAGCTTTCCACGATCTTGATGTGCTGAGCGAAGCCGGAAACGGCGAGCCGTTTCACATGGTCGAGCACCGCGTGAATGTTGACGGGCTCGCGCGCGACAGGACGGGAATCGCCGAAGGTCTCCATCCGGTCGACGAGCTTGACGATCCGGTCGGTCTCCTCGCAAATCAGGCGCGTGAGCGAGCGGTCCCCATCTTGTGCCGACATTTCAAGAAGTTGCGCGGCACCCCTAATACCTGACAACGGGTTCTTGATCTCATGCGCCAGCATGGAAGCAAGGCCCGTGACCGAACGGGCCGCCCCTTGATGGGTCAGTTGACGATCCATTTTGTCGGCGAGCGTGCGCTCTTGCATCATCAGTAGAACATATCCTTCCATTTCATTGAAAGGCAAAGCGAAAATATCGACGACCCTCTCGCCGTGAGCAAAGGGCGGAACAATCGGCAGGCGATGCTCGCTCACGCTCGCGTTGCGGCGTCGCACTTCAGCGACGAGGCTCACCACGGGTGAATCGAAAGCAAAAAGCTCGGTGAGCTTCTGGCGTTTCAGGAAGGAGAGCGACAGCTCGAAGAAGCTCTCGGCCGCGAGATTGGCGTAGGAGATGCCGTCCTCACGCGAAAGGCAAAGGATGGGCATGGGAACCGCATTGAGGATCGCTTGCGCCCCTTCCGGCGGCAGGATTGGGGAAAAGCGCATCAGCACAGGGCTTTCGCTTGCGAGATTCATGCGGCCTCCGCAAGATCAGGCGCAAGATCAGGGTCTTGGAGCTCGCCCGCGAGATCGAAGATCTCGCGCAAGAGCCGCTCGACCTCCGAGGGCTCCTCGGAGCGCACCAGGGAAGCGGCGAGCGCCAAAGCACGAGGATGGGCGCTCTGCGAGAGCGCATGGGCCGCATAGGCTTGCAAATGCTTGCGCGCATGGCGCAAGCCGAGCGCGACGCCGTAAAGATGAAGCAAGCCGCGATAATGCTCGATCGCGATTTCGCATCGCTCGCCGAGCGAAGGCGACCGCCCCGGCTCTTCCGTGAGCGCCCGATTGATCTCGCCCAAAAGCCAAGGACGTCCGAGCGCTGCGCGTCCGACCATCACTCCGTCCGCTCCCGAGAGGAGAAGCGCCCGTTTGGCGTCCTCGCACGATGCGATGTCTCCATTGACGATGAGTGGAATGGAGACGGCGACCTTCACCGAGCCGACCACCGTCCAATCCGCGCGTCCCTCGTAGAATTGGGCACGCGTCCGGCCGTGAACCGAGACCAGGCTCGCTCCGACCGCCTCGCAGCGCCGAGCGAGCTCGGGCGCGTCGAGGCTTCCGGCCGCAAAGCCAAGCCGCATCTTCACGGTCACAGGCAGATCAACCGCACGGACGACCGAAGCAACGATGCGCTCGGCAAGATCGGGCTCGCGCATCAGCGCCGAACCGCAAAGCTGGCGCGCCACGCGCTTGGCGGGACAGCCCATGTTGATGTCGATGACATCGGCGCCCGAATGCGCCGCGATCAGCGCGGCTTGCGCCATGCATTCGGGGTCACGCCCGGCGATCTGGACAATATGGGGTGATACGCCTTCGCCCTCGAGCCTCAGCCTTGCTTCCTCCCCGCTTCGCGCAAGCTCCGGAGAAGCGATCATCTCGCTCACCACGCCTGCGGTGCCGAGGCGGCCCGCCAAGCGGCGCATCACCACATCGGTGATGCCCGACATGGGCGCGAGAAGCACAACCCCGTCGAGCGCCACGCCCCCGATCTCGATCTTGCGAGCAGGTCGCCGAAAAGGCGGATTGCCTATTTTTTGATCAATCTGCATATTGCTTAGATAATAGCCAGGCGATTGTGCGCCGCACAAGCCCTTGCGCTTCCCCTGGCCTTGCGCCAACAACAAAATGCGTTGCGACATGGGGTCGCGGCGCGGTGAGCTTCCTCGCGTGAAAGGCCATGGCGCCTGCATGCGTAGAAGCTTTGAGACAGACGCTTCCGACATATCGCATTCGTGCCTCCGTTTCCCTCCTCCGCCTCTTCGGTGACCGTGGCCGTGAAGGCCGCGGCGCTCATCGTTGCGGCGGGGCGAGGCCTGCGCGCAGGCGGCGAGCTGCCGAAGCAATACCAGCTGATTGGCGGCATGAGCGTTCTGGAACGTGCCATTCGCGCGCTTAGGCAGGCCCGCAATCTCGCGCAAGCGATCGTCGTTATTCATCCCGAGGATCGCGAGCATTATGAGGCGATCGCCGCGCGGATTTGCGAAGCTTCACCGGATTTCCTCTTGCCGCCGGCCTTCGGCGGCCCGACCCGACAGGCGAGTGTTCGCGCCGGGCTCGAGGCGCTCGCGAAGGCACCGCCCGAGATCGTGCTCATTCACGACGCGGCGCGCCCCTTCCTCTCGGAAGCCTTGGTCGCACGCGCGATCGAGGCGGCGCGCCAGCATGGCGCTGCGGTTCCGGGCGTTCCGGTGAACGACACGATCCGCCGGCTGAGCAGCGGAAGGCCTTATGGCGAGACCTTGCCGCGCGACAGCTTGCGCGCCATTCAGACGCCGCAAGCCTTCGCCTTCGCCAAGATCAGGGACGCTCATGCGCGCGCCGCCGCCGCCGGGCTCGATGCCTTCACCGACGATGGCGGGCTCGCGCAATGGGCGGGGCTCGAAGTCCATGTCTTCGAGGGCGAGGCGGAGAACACGAAATTGAGCCTGCCGGCTGACTTCGCCCGCGCCGCCCAGCATGTGAGGGTGCAGACGGAGACGCGCACCGGCCTCGGTTATGACGTGCACGCCTTTGGCGATGGAGCTTTCGTGATGCTGGGCGGCGTCAAGATCGCTCACACGCGAGGCGTCGTCGCGCATTCGGATGGCGATGTCCTGCTGCACGCCTTGACGGACGCGCTTCTCGGCGCGCTCGGGGATGGCGACATCGGCATGCATTTTCCCCCTTCCGACCCGCGTTGGCGGAACGCGGCTTCGCGGCTGTTTTTCGAGGACGCGGTCGCAAGGGCAAGGAAGCGCGGCGGCCGCATCCAGCATCTCGACGCGACAGTGATCTGCGAGGCGCCCCGCATCGGCGCCCATCGGGACGCGATCCGCGCCTCCATCGCGGCGATCGCCGGCATCGGCGAGGGGCGCGTCTCGGTGAAGGCGACCACCTCGGAGAAGCTCGGCTTCACCGGCCGTGGCGAAGGCATCGCGGCGCAAGCGATCGCCACGCTCGAGCTGCCGCTCACCGAGGAGGCTTGAAACATGTTCGACGAGACGGTGCATCTTGCCGCGCGCCGCCTTCTCGAGCTCTGCCGCGCTCAGGGCTTGCGCATCGCGACCGCGGAATCCTGCACCGGAGGGCTCGTCGCCGGCGCGCTCACCGAGATCGCCGGCTCGTCGGACGTGGTCGATCGCGGCTTCGTCACCTATTCGAATGACGCGAAAGCCGCGATGCTCGGCGTGCCGCGCGAGCTCATTGCACACCATGGGGCGGTGAGCGAAGCGGTCGCAAGAGCGATGGCCGAAGGGGCGCTTGCGCATTCCGGCGTTGACCTTGCGGTCGCGATCACCGGCATTGCCGGCCCGAACGGGGGAACCGCCGAGAAGCCGGTTGGCCTCGTGCATTTTGCCTGCGCGGCCAAGGGCGAGCCCGTGCGCCACGAGCTGCGAAAGTTCGGCGATCTAGGCCGAAGCGAAATCCGCCGCAGAAGCGTGCTCGTGGCCCTCGCCATGCTCGAACGAGAGGCGAAGAGCGCGTCGACGCGCCTCGCCTGAAGGAAGGTTGTTGCGTTGGCTATTGCGCGTCCCGCTATCGGGCGCGATCAGCTCCTTCTGCGCCCGTAGACCACCTCGGCGCGCTTCTCGAAGGCAGAAGCGAATTTGCGAAAGGCCCGGTCGAACATCGCACCCATGACCATGCTGAGCATGCGGCTCTTGAACTCGTAGGAGATGAAGAACTCGACGAGGCACCCCTCCCCGTCCGGCTTGAAGCTCCACAGGTTATCGAGGGCGCGGAAAGGTCCGTCGAGATAGGCGACCATGATCTTGAGCTTCTCGCGATTGAGCGTGACCTTGCTCGTGAAGGTCTCGTGGATCGCCTTGTAGCCAACCGACATATCGGCGATCAGCGTCTCTCGGCCTCCCTCGCTCGCAACGCGGCTCCTCACCTTCAGGCCTTCGCAAAGCGGCAGGAAGAGCGGGTATTTCTCCACATCCGCGACGAGATCGAACATCTCCTCGGGCGTGTGCGTCACCCGGCGGGTGGTGCGGAAGGACGGCATGCTTTTACGAATTCGCCAGCAAGAGCGGTCAGGAATTCGTTCGCGAAAGGCGCGCCGCCTTCAGCTTCGCGAAATCCTCGCCCGCATGGTGCGAGGAGCGCGTCAGCGGGGTTGCCGAGACAAGCGCGAAGCCTTTGGTGTAGGCGATCGTCTCGAAGCCCTTGAACTCCTCGGGCGTCACGAAGCGCACCACGGGGTGGTGCTTGCGCGAAGGCGCAAGATATTGCCCGATCGTGAGAAAATCGACATCCGCGGAGCGCAGATCGTCCATGAGCTGAAGTATTTCGTTACGCTCCTCGCCGAGCCCGACCATGATCCCCGATTTGGTGAACAAGCTCGGATCGAGCTCCTTTGCGCGTTGCAGCAAGCGCAGCGAATGGAAATAGCGCGCACCGGGGCGAACGCTCAGATATTTCGAGGCCACCGTCTCGAGATTGTGATTGAAGACATCGGGTTTCGCCTCGACGACGCGCTCGAGCGCGCCCTCCTTGCGCAGGAAGTCGGGGGTGAGCACCTCGATCGTCGTCTTGGGCGTCACGGCGCGAATGGCGCGGATCACTTGCGCGAAATGCTCCCCCCCGCCGTCGGCGAGATCATCGCGGTCGACCGAGGTGATCACCACATGGTTAAGGCCAAGCTTCGCCACCGCATCGGCGACACGCGCGGGCTCACCCGCATCGAGCGCGCCGGGCAGCCCGGTCTTCACATTGCAGAAGGCGCAAGCGCGCGTGCACACATCCCCCATGATCATGAAGGTCGCGTGCTTCTTCTCCCAGCATTCGCCGATATTGGGGCAACCCGCCTCCTCGCACACGGTCGAGAGCTTGTGCTCCTTGACGATGCGGTTCGTCGCCGCCCATTGCGCCGAGCCCGGCGCCTTCACGCGGATCCAGTCCGGCTTGCGCAGCATGGGCTGATCGGGCCGGTTCGCCTTTTCGGGATGGCGCGGCCTGGGATCGCGGTTCAGAATATCGAGAACGAGCGCCATGCGTCTTCCTTGCGGCCGGCGGGCCCTGGCACAGAGGTAGTCCGGGCGGCGAAAGACATCAAGGCATTACCCCTGCTCGTTCCCGCGGAGCGGGAACCCAGGCTTGCCGTGTAAAACCTCGAGAAACCTGGGTCCCGGCCTTCGCGGGGACGAGCGGAAGCACTCAGCGCAGAAACCCGATCGATATCCAGGGAATGGCGGCGACGAGGGCGAGGCCGAGGAGGAGCGACAGCATGTAGGGCCAGATGGCGCGCAAGCCTTCCCCCGGATCGATGCGGCCGATGGCGCAGGCCGTGTAATAGCCCACTCCGAACGGCGGAGCGAAGAGGCCGATACCCATGGCGAGGATCACCACCATGGCGTAATGCACCTCATGGATGCCGACGTCTCGCGCGATCGGGAAAAGCAGCGGACCGAAGAGCACGATCGAGGGGATGCCTTCGAGAACTGAACCCAGGATCATGAAGGCCGCGATCGACGCCGCCATGAAGCTCGCCGGTCCGCCCGGCATTCCCTTCATCACCTCGGCGAGCGTGCGCGAAAACCCCGATTGCGTAAGCGCCCAGGCCATGCCTGTCGCGGTGCCTATGATGAACAGGATGGCGCCCGACAACGCCGCTGTGTCGACGAGCGCCGGCCAGACACGGCGCCAGGCGATTTTTTGGCCGAAGAGAGAGGCCGCGACGAACGCATAGGCGAAACCGTAGATGACGCCGATGGTCGAGACTTCGGTCGCGGTTGCGATGCCCTCGACCACCGCCGCGCGGATGACGAAGGGAAGGATGAGCCCAGGTAGAGCGGCGGCGAAGGCGCGCAGGATGACTGCCGCGCCCGCGCGCGGGGCGGCGCTCACCGCCGCAGCGCGACCGCGCCACCAGATGACGCCGGCGAGCATGGCGGCCATCACCGCGCCCGGCAGCAGGCCGCCCGTGAACATCGCCGAAATCGAGACACCGGTCACCGAACCGATGGTGATCAGCACAAGGCTCGGTGGGATCGTCTCGGTCTGGGCTCCGGTCGCTGCGAGGAGCGCGACGAGGTCCCCGCCGCTTGCGCCGCGCGCCTTCATCTCGGGAAAGAGAACAGGCGCTACCGCAGCCATATCGGCCGCCTTCGATCCAGAGATCCCCGACACGAGATACATGGCCGCAAGCAAAACGTAATGCAGCCCGCCGCGCACATGTCCGATCAGGGTCGCGAGGAAGCCGACCATATGGCGCGCAAGGCCGGTGATCTCGATCAAAAGGCCGAGGAAAACGAAGAGCGGCACGGCGAGCAGGATGATGTGCGACATGCCTTCGTCGAGGCGGCCGATCACCACGGTCATCGGCAGCCGCGTCGTCGAGGCGAGGAAGGCGAAGGTGCCGATGCCGAAGGCGAAGGCGATCGGGATGCCGGCGAGCACCGCGCCTCCCGTCAAAAGCACGAAGAAGATGATGAGCTTGTAATTGCCGAGCCCCGCAAGTGACGCCCCGGCGAACATCAAGGTGACGCTCACGCCCCCGATGAGCACGACAGCAAGAGCGAGATCGGCGAACCTCGCGCTTTTCCCGATGCGCGTGAGCCCCGTCAGCAGCATGAGGGCAATGCCGACGGGAAGTGCTGCGGCGCGCCAGACGGTCGAGAGTTCGAGCGCCGGCGTCACCACGGCGGCCTCATCCACCGCGTAATCGAGCGCGGGCTTCAGCACGAAGCCGAGGAAGGCGAGGCCAACGCAAAGCGCGAGCGCCTCGAAGAAGGCGCGCCTTCCAGGAGCTGCCTTATCGATGAGCGCGCTCATCCGCATGTGCTCGGCGCGCCGATAGGCGATCACGGCACCCAGCATGGCGAGCCACAGGAAGAGGATCGAGGCGAGCTCGTCCGACCAGACGAGCGGCGCGTGCAGGACATAGCGAGCGACGACGCCGGCGAAGAGGATCAGCGTTTCGAGCGCGACGAGCCCGCCCGCGAGCATCTCGACGATGCGCCCGATCACGACGTCGACCGCCCCGATCGCCGCCGCCCCGCGAGCCCAAACCGCGCCGCGCAAGGCCTCCACGCCGCCCGAGCGCTCGGGGAGCGTATCGGCGTCGACACGCTGAGGCTCGTTGATCTCGACGCGCGGCATGTTGTTCAAGCCTTGCAGCTCAGCCCGCCATCGACGGCAAGGCAAACGCCGGTGATATAGCGTGCCTCATCGCAGGCGAGAAACACCGCCGCGCGCGCCACGTCGAAGGCATCGCCCATGAAGCCCATCGGAACCATGGCGTTGCGGGCGCGGACCATCGTCTCCTTGTCCGCATATTGGCCGGCGATCTCCCGATAGATGAGCGGTGTGTCCATCAGGCCCGGCATGATCGCATTCGCGCGGATGCCGAAAGGCGCATAGCGCACGGCGAGCGCGCGCGTGAGATGGTTGAGGCCGGATTTCGAGGCGTAATAGGAGAAATACGGATAATCATTGACCGCGACCGCGGCGATCGAGGAAATATTCACGATCGCGCCTTTGCGCTGTGCCTGCATCACCGGCAGGACATGCTTGCAGGCAAGGAACACGCTCTTCAAATTCACCGCCATCACGCGGTCCCAGCTTTCCTCCGTGGCTTCGATCGGATCGCCCATTTCGGTGATGCCGACATTGTTGTGCAGGACATCGATGCGCCCATGGCGGCGGGTCGCTTCGGCGACGACGCCCGCGATCTCGGCCGATGAGGTGACGTCGGCTGAAAGCGCGAGCGCTTCATTGCCCTCGGATGCGATGATGCTTGCCGTTTCCCGCGCCGCCTTCCCGTCGCGGTCGACCACGATCACGCGGGCGCCTTCGCGCGCGTAAAGGGTCGCCGCCGCCTTGCCGTTGCCCCATCCCGGCCCCGACGAGCCCGCGCCGAAAACGAGGGCGACGCGATTGTCGAGGCGCCCCGCCATCGCTCAGGCGATCTTGCCCGTGAACTTCTCCAGCACCGACCAGGCTTCTTCGCCGTACTTGCCCTTCCATTCGTTGAAGAAGCCCGCTTGGCGAAGCTTCTCGCGGAACGGCTCTTTGTCGACGGTCTTGAATTCGATGCCCTTCTGTTCGAGATCCTTGCGCAAGCTGATGTTGAGCTTCTCCAGATCCGCGCGCTGATCGAGCGCGGAGGCGTTGAGTTCCTTCGTCGCGAGCGCGCGAAGATCGTCCGGCAGCGCCTGCCAGGCCTTGGAGTTTGAAAGCATCCAATAGCCGTCCCACATATGGCCTGTGAGCGAGATGTATTTTTGCACCTCGAAGACGCGCATCGTCCAGATCACGGCGAGCGGGTTCTCCTCGCCTTCGGCGATCTTGGTCTGCAAGGCCGAATACATCTCGCTCACATTGATGCTGATCGGCGAGGCGCCGAGCGCCTTGAACATCGAGGTCCAAAGCGGGCTCACCGGCACGCGGATCTTGAAGCCGTCGAGATCGGCCGGCGTGACGATAGCCTTGGTCGAGGAGCTGATGTGGCGAAAGCCATTGTCCCAGATGTGCTCCATGGCGGTGATGCCCGATTTCGCGATCGCCGCGCGGATGAAGATGCCGAGCTCCCCATCCATCGCCTTCCACACCGACGGATAATCGGGAAAGGCAAAGCCGATGCCGTTGATCGAGGCGACCGGCACGAGCGTCGAGAGAATGAGGCCTGAGAGCGTGAAGAGCTCGACCGCTCCCGAGCGGAGCTGGCTCAAGGTGTCGGTGTCGGAGCCTAGCTGGTTGTTGGGGAAGAGCTGGATGTCGAGCTGCCCATTCGATTCCTGCCGGATACGGTCGGCCGCTTCCTTGGCGCGCAGATTGAGCGGATGGTCGCCCGCGAGATTGGTCGCGAGCTTATAGGAGAACTCGGCGGCGCGCGCCCTGCGAATCGCAAAAAGCGACACGCCGGCAGCCGCGCCCGACGCCGCGATGAGGCGGCGCCTCGTCATCTTCACCATGGTGATTCTCTCCCTGATCCCTTGCCTGATTTCTTGCGCATGGCGTGCATTTGCCTATGCGCCAGTTAAGCGCAGGCCGACGCGTCTTGCAAAGCCCACCTCTCCCGCGCTCTTCTTGCGAGCGCCTTCTTCTACCGCGCGCCTCGGGCGGGAGAAGGATTCGCGCTGGAGCTAAAATCTCAAGCGCAACCCGCCTGAGACCGAGTGCTCCTGCAAGCGCGAGCTGAGCTTGCCGTCGTAATCGACGAAGACCTTCGCGTCCGGATCGAACTCCATGCTCAAGCCGGCGCCGACGCGCGCGGTGTCGCGGCGGAAGTTGATTCCCGTCGTCGAGGTGAGGCTTCCCGGAACGCCGATGAGCGTGGTCACGATCGTCTGCGAGGAATCGAGGAACTCGTGGCTCCAGCCGAGACGAAGCTCGGGGACGAGCATGCCGTAGCTCGCCATCTGGATGCGCGAGGTGAGGCGAACGCCGAGCGTCGTCTGGAAGGAGTTCGAGCCGGCGGCGTTCACCGAGAACGCGCCGAAGCCGCCCGTCTCGTTGAAGCTCTCGATATGGGCGTTCACGTAATCGATGGCCGCGTAAGGCGTGACGCTCACATTCACCCCTGCGGCCGGAAGCACCCAATGGTAGCCGGCCTCCGCATGGCCCTGATAGCTCTCACCGGACGGCTTCGAGGCCGCATCGCCCGCAAGCCCGAAGGGCGTGAGAAGCCGCGAGGTCCCGAAATCGTTGAAGCTCACGACCGCACTTCCCAAGGCATACCACGGCCCGCCCGCCCAACCCGCATAGATCGCGCCTTGATACGAGCTCAGATTGGTGCGTGAGCCGTCCTTGAAGCTCGCCGAGGAGGCCACATAAGTCGCGGCGACACCCGTCACGATGTCGTTGCCGAGACGCCAATCGATGCCGCCGATGAGGGGGGCAGCGCGGTTGATGCCGTAACCCACCGCGCCGATCGAGGCGGAAGCCGCGGCGCTGCCGAACTGATCATAGCCGCGCGCCCAGACACTGGCGTGGCCGATCGGCAGCGGGCTCGGGGCGCCGGCCGAAGGCGCGCCGGGGAGCGACCACTCGCCGAGCGCTCCGCCATTCGCGACGAGGCGGTCTTGCACAGCCTCGGTGAGCACGCGCGGCGCGTCGAGCGCAAGGCGAAGGTCCTGCGTAAGGTCCTGCGCGCTCACCGTGACACCCTGCTTGTTCAAAGTGAGCGTCGCGTCGAGCGAATTCGGTGTCGTGGCATCGGGCGAAACGCTCGCCTTGAAGAGCAGATTGGGCGTCGTGACGCTCGCGAAGCTGCCGTTGAGCGGTGGATCGGCCAGGATCGCGTTCTTGTAAAGGGTCGTGCCTTGCGCCGCGAGCGCCGCAAGATTGCCGGCCGGAACGAGCTCCAAGGTGCCGCCGCGTAAGTTGATCGCGTTGGCGCTCAAGGTCGGATAGGTGCCCGGCGTCGTGCTTTGCGTGACGCTGAAGACGAGCGTGCCGCCCGTCTGGTTGTAGGTGCCGAAGCCCGAGATGCTTTGGTTCGGCGCGAGCACGATCTGCCCGCCCGTCACGTTTAGCACATCGCCCTTGGTGTTGCCGGAGCCGACGATGTTGCCGGCGATCGTGCCGCCCGCCTGCGTCACCGTGTTGGAAACGCCCGTCTCGCCCGCAAGGCTGATCGCCGCCGACGAGCCCGTGATGTTGCCCGCGTTGACGATGCCCCCCGTGATCGGCGAACTGCCGGAGACCGCGATGCCGATGCCGACGGTCTTGCCGGTGGCCCTAATGGTCCCTGAGTTCGCGATACCGCCCGAGACGGAGCTGTCGACGATCTCGATGCCGAAGGCAGTGGACGCACTCGTCGCCGTGATCATGCCGGCGTTCGAGACGCCGCCCGAGACCGCGCTCGTCGTCAGCACGATGCCGACGCCAGTGTTCGCGCCGCTTACCGTTATAGTGCCGGTGCTCGTGTTCGTGATGCCGTTCGATGTGACGGTTCCGCCACTGACGGCGATGCCCGCCGCGTTCACCCCGCCACTCGCGGTGATCGAGCCCGCGTTCGAGACGCCACCCGCAATCTGTGACTGATTGACCCCGATGCCGATGCCGGTTACCCCCTGGGCACTCGCGGTGATCGTGCCGCTATTGGCGATTCCCTGGCCAATCGTGCTGTTCGTCACGACAACCGATGCTGTCACTGTCACGCCGTT
>DASZIL010000078.1:0-5065 GCA_035949255.1 Beijerinckiaceae bacterium
CCGCGACGAGCTGGAAGCGCGCCGGATAGACATTGCGGTAATTGGCGCGGCTGATCGCGACCTCGCCGGTCTCGAGCGGCTGGCGCAGGCTGTCGAGCACTTGCGGGGAGAATTCCGGGAATTCGTCGAGGAAGAGCACGCCGTTATGCGCGAGCGACACCTCGCCGGGCCGCGCGTGCAGGCCCCCGCCCACCAGCGCCGCCATCGAGGCCGAATGATGCGGCGCGCGAAAGGGCCGCCGGTCCGTGAGCGCGCCATCGGCGATCAGCCCGGCCACCGAATGGATCATCGAGACTTCGAGGAGCTCCTTCGGCGAAAGCGGCGGCAGGATCGAGGGAAGGCGCGCCGCGAGCATCGATTTGCCGGCGCCGGGCGGCCCGTTCATCAGAAGATTATGGCCGCCCGCCGCCGCGATCTCCAGGGCGCGCTTGGCGTTCTCCTGGCCCTTCACCTCCTTGAGGTCGGCCAAGGGCGCGAGCGAGCGGCGCACGGCGGGCTCCGGACGCGAGAGCGCCTGCGCGCCCGTCACATGGTTTGCGAGCTGGATGAGCGAGCGCGGCGCCACGATGTCGAGCTCGCCGCTCGCCCAGGCGGCCTCGGGGCCGCGGGCCTGCGGACAGATGAGGCCGAGATTTCGCGCATTGGCGTGCATGGCGGCCGGCAGCACGCCGGCGATCGGCAGGAGCGAGCCGTCGAGCGCGAGTTCGCCCACCACCACATAGCCTTCGAGCGCGTCCGACGGGATCGCGCCGATCGCCGCCATCACGCCGAGCGCGATCGGCAGATCGTAATGGCTGCCTTCCTTAGGCAGATCGGCGGGGGCGAGGTTGACGGTGATGCGCTTTGCCGGCAGCGAAAGCCCGGAGGCGATGAGCGCGGCGCGCACCCTTTCGCGGCTCTCGCCCACCGTCTTGTCGGGCAAGCCCACGATGTTGAACACCACGTTCCCCGAAGAGACGAGCACCTGCACATCGACAGGGCGCGCCTCGATGCCCTCGAACGCGATCGTAGCGACACGTGTGACCATCCGGCCGAACCCCAGCTCCTGGGATTTGAACTTAGACGGCGCGAATCAGAATGGCAAGAACAAGAAGGGAACAATAGGAGACTACGTGTTCGGCAAGGACGCTCTCCGGCGCTGCTCTCCCAAGAATGTCCTGCCCCAAGTTTTAGACCACGCGCCTAGAGGTAAGAGGAGATGGTACAATTCCCTACCCATCGGAGTTGCGCAATAGCCGCGGTCATCGCGCTCGACGAGCCCTGCTTCGCGCAACTCCTTCAGCCGTGAATTGAGAACGGTCGGGGAAATCGTCTCGCAACGATGTTGAAGCTCACGAAATGTGCAAGGGCCGTCCTTGCACAGCGTCCATAGCACGCCCATGGACCACCTCCGCCCGAGGAGATCGAATAGCGCCATGATGGGCGCGCCCGAGCGCGATCCGCGCACCGGTCTTCCCGGTATGGGTATATGCACTATCCACCCTCCGTGCTATGATTTTTGTAGCACGGCTTCGATCCATCTGCTATTAATATCGTAGCAGATGGCGGATGGAGCGTCGCGCCGAACTACGGCATGTCTCCTGCGTAAACGCAGAATCGCTTAAGTCGGAAAGCAACATATGGTGCGGCTATATTATTATCCCAGCTATGTCAGTCTATTCCCCCACATTCTCCTTGAAGAAATTGGACTAGAATATGAGCTCGTCTTTATTGATCGCTACGCAAACGCACATAAGCGGCCGGAATACATCGAACTGAATCCGAACGGTCTAATCCCCGTGCTCCGCGACGGCGACCTTGTGCTTTATGAAGCGGCGGCGATCAGCCTCCATCTCGTCGATCGCAATCCAACCGCGGGGTTGGCGCCGCCGCTCGGGACGTCGGAGCGTGCCCATTTCTATAAATGGATGGCATGGCTCGCGACGCATCTCCATCCGGCTCTGTCCATGTATCTCCATCCCAATAAGTGGGTGCAGGATTCAGAAAGCTTGGCGGCGCTCAAGCGCAATGCCGAAAGGCGAGTCGGAGAATTGTTGGATATCATCGACACGGAATTCGAAAAACATCGCGGGCCTTGGCTACTTGGCAGCACATACTCCGCACTCGACGCCTACGCTCTCACACTGTGCCGCTGGTCACGCCGAATGCAACGACCGGCGGTCGATTGGCCACATTTTGGACCCTACGCGCGGCGCGTTCTAGAAAGACCTGCGGTCCGGCGGGCATTTCAGCAAGAACATCTGGCGGAGCCTTGGATTTGAACCAACATAATTCGGCGCGCACCAAAGCATTCGATCGGCACTCCGTGGCAAAATGAGCGCACACAAATGAGCGAGGGCAACACGATGCAAGCGAGCAGTTTCACGACGAAGGACCTCAACGACGGTTTCGTCGTGGCGATCAACATCGAGGCCAAGGCCGAGGAAGCCGAAACCGTCGCCGCGATCTTGGAAGGCCTGGTGAAGCCCACCATGGCGGAGCCCGGCGTCAAGCTCTTCCTTCCCTATCGGTCGCCGGCCTCGCCTTCGTCGTTCTTCATCTTCGAGCTTTACGTCGATGAAGGGGGCTGGGGCGCCCATCAAGAAACCCCGCATTTCAAGAAGGCCGTCGCCGAACTTTTGCCGCGTGTGACCAGGCGAGCGAATCCCGTTCATCCCCTATGTTCGCGCCCTGGAGGATGCTAGCTTCAAATAGCTCGCTGCGATCCTCGCTTGGCATAAGAGCCAAGGTTCAAGCGTACCCCGCATCACATACCGCGAAGCATGCCGGCCCAGGGGCGCACGCCAGGGGGGCTTGCGCGACATGCGCGATTTCGCCTTAACCTCTGCGGACGCCTCCGCGGACGCCCGGCCCCATGATGACGCGCAACACCAACCCCTCCTACACCGACCCCGCCTGGTGCGAGGCGCAATACAACCCGCGCGGCGGTGTGCCGAACGCGGCCGAGATCTACGCGCGCTGGCCGGTCGAATCGGCGCGCGTCAAGAAGAAGCTAGCCCCTGTCGAGCTTCGCTACGGCCCTCATTCTCGCGAGGTCGTGGATGTCTTCCATGCGCGAGAAGCGCGCGGCGCGCTTGTCTTCTTCCATGGCGGCTATTGGCGCGCCTTCTCGAAGGATGATTTCGCCTTTTTGGCCGAGGCGCTCGTCGAGGCGGGCATCACGGTCGCGATGCCGAGCTATCCGCTTTGCCCGGAAGCGTCCTTGAAGGACATCACGGAAAGCTCTGTGAGGGCGATCGTGAAGCTTTGGCGCGACCCGCTCTCGCCCGCCGAAAAAGCAAAGCTCGTCATCAGTGGCCACTCGGCCGGCGGCTATCTCACGGCCGCGCTCTTCGCCAATGATTGGGCCGCCCACGGCCTGCCGCCGACGCCTTTTCGTGGAGGCTTGTCGATTTCCGGCGTCTTCGAGCTCGAGCCTCTCGTCAACACGACCATGAACACGGCGATCGGGCTCGACGGCGAGAAGGCGCGCGCCTTGAGCCTCGGCGCCTCCTGCCCCCACGTGGCGGCGCCTCTGGTGTTATGCGTGGGCGAGAAGGAATCGCCCGAATTCCACCGCCAGAGCGCGGAGCTGGCCCGCGCCTGGCCGGAAGTCTGCCGCGCTCCGATCGCTATTCCGCGCCGGCATCATTTCGACGTGGTCGAGGAGCTCGGGCGCGCCGGCACGCCGCTGTTCAACGAGGCGATGACCCTCTTCACTTGACCCTCCTCACTTGACCCTTGGCTTGACCCTCGCGGCCTCGTCTGCCACGAATTTCCTCATCCGCCCCAGTGGATCGATTCCGACGGACGGTCACCATCCGTTGGTAAAATCTATCCACGATATTGTGGAGTTGTGGTCAGGCCTTTTCCGACAAATGGGAACCATTTGTCGGGGCTGGACCACGAGGTCGAGGAGAGGCGAAATGAGCCGCGAGGTGTTCATCTGCGAGGGCGTGCGCACGCCGATCGGACGTTTCGGCGGGGCGCTCGCGCGTCTGCGTACCGATGATCTCGCGGCCGCGCCCTTGAAGGCGCTCATGGCGAAGCTGCCGAAGGCCGATTGGGGCAAGCTCGACGAGGTTGTCTATGGTTGCGCCAATCAGGCGGGCGAGGACAACCGCAACGTCGCGCGCATGGCGCTTCTGCTCGCGGGGCTTCCTTATTCGACGTCCGGCTCGACGGTGAACCGGCTGTGCGCCTCGGGGCTCGACGCGGTCGGCCTTGCGGCGCGCGCCATCCGCGCGGGCGAAGCGGATTTCATCATCGCGGGCGGCGTCGAATCGATGTCGCGCGCTCCCTTCGTCATGGGCAAGGCCGAGGCCGCCTTCCAGCGCTCGGCCGAAATCTTCGACACCACCATCGGCTGGCGCTTCGTCAATCCGAAGATGCAGGCGAAATACGGCATCGATTCCATGCCGGAAACCGGCGAGAACGTCGCCGAGCTCTTCCAGATCTCGCGCGCCGATCAGGACAAATTCGCCTTGCGCAGCCAAGAGCGCACCGCCAAGGCCCAGGCAAGCGGCTTTTTCGACGATGAGATCATCCCGGTCGAGGTGCCGGCCGGACGAGGCGCGACGGTGAGCGTCGCAAAGGACGAGCATCCGCGCGCCGGAACGACGCTCGAGGAGCTTACGAAGCTCAAGCCCATCGTGCGCAAGGACGGCGCGGTGACGGCCGGCAATGCGTCTGGTGTCAATGACGGGGCTTGCGCCATCATTCTCGCAAGCGAGGAGGCGGTGAAGGAACATGGGCTCACCCCGAGGGCCCGCGTGCGCGGCATGGCGGCGGCGGGCGTCGAGCCCCGCATCATGGGCATCGGCCCGGTGCCGGCGACCCATAAGCTCGCGCATCGGCTCGGCTTCAAGGTCTCCGAGATCGACGCCATCGAGCTCAACGAGGCTTTCGCGAGCCAGGCGCTCGCCGTGATCCGCCAACTGCACCTCCCCGATGATTCGGAGCATGTGAACCCGAACGGCGGCGCGATCGCGCTCGGCCATCCGCTCGGCGCCTCCGGGGCGCGCCTTGCGCTCACGCTCGCGCGCCAGCTCGAGAAGATGGGCGGGAAGCTCGGCCTTGCAACCTT
>DASZIL010000079.1:0-4997 GCA_035949255.1 Beijerinckiaceae bacterium
AAGCCGATTGCTGACCATCGGGAGGAACGAGCATGTGGACATTGTCCGAGGTCGATCACGCCTTGCGCCGAGCGTCGGAGGCGGGCGAGGTGCCGGGTGTCGTGGTCGCCGCCGCGAACGAGGACGGCATCGTTTACGAGGCGGCGTTCGGCAAGCGCGAGATCGGCAAGGCTGATCCGATGACGACGGACAGCGTCTTCTGGATCGCCTCGATGACGAAGGCGATCACTTGCGCCGCCGCGATGCAGCTCGTGGAGTTGGGCAAGCTCAAGCTCGATGAGCCGATCGAGACGCTCTTGCCGCAGCTTGCCGGGCGCCAGGTGCTCGAGGTCGACGGCGCGACGGGCGAGGCGCGGCTTCGCGCCGCGAAGCGCGCGATCACGCTGCGCCGGCTCATGACGCACACCTCGGGCTTCGCCTACGACATGTGGAACGCGAAGCTCGCGGCCTTCATGGAACGCCACGACATTCCGGGCATCGCCAGTTGCGCCGAGAAGGCGCTCACCATCCCGCTCTCCTCCGATCCGGGCGAGCGATGGGAATATGGCATCGGCATCGATTTCGTCGGCAAGGCGGTCGAGGCCGCGAGCGGAAAAAGGCTCGACGCTTATTTGAAGGACCACATCTTCGCCCCGCTCAAGATGAGCGATACGGGGTTCAAGCTCGGCGCGAGCCAGCGTAAGCGCCTCGTTTCCATGCATGCGCGCGGCGCAGATGGTGCGCTTTCGCCCATCGCCTTCGAGCTTCCGCAAGAGCCCGAATTCCACATGGGCGGCGGCGGGCTCTACGGCACGGCGCGCGATTACATCGCCTTCATCCGCATGCTGCTGAACGGCGGCACGCTCGACGGCGCGCGCGTGCTGCGCCCTGAGACCGTGGCGCTCATGGCGCAAAATCACATGGGGGAGCTTTCCGTCACGACGATGCCGAGCGCGATGCCGCAATTGTCGAATGACGTCGAGCTCTATCCCGAGCAGGAGAAGAAATGGGGCTTGAGCTTCCTCATCAACACGAGGAAGACGGCCGAAGGGCGAAGCGCCGGAAGCCTCGCCTGGGCGGGGCTCGGCAACACCTATTTCTGGATCGATCCTTCGCGCAAGATCGGCGGCGTGATCTTAACGCAGATCCTTCCTTTCGCGGACCCGACGGTGCTGAAGCTTTTCGGCCAATTCGAAAGCGGCGTTTATCGTGAGCTCGATCGGGGGAAGCGGGCGGCGTGATCCGGCGGCAAAGCGTGGATGGCCGGGCCAACGCAGAAACGCGCGTCATGCCCGCACTTGGTGCGGGCACCCACGCCTTCCCATGCGACGGGTATCGGGTGGCAAGGCGTGGATGGCCGGACCGACGTCCGGCCATGACGGATTGGCATTTGCACTTTGTCTCTTATCGCCTTCGGGAAGAGGAGGACGCGCGTCATGCCCGCACTCGGTGCGGGCACCCACGCCTTCCCTTGCCACTGGTATCGGCCAACAAGGCATGGATGGCTGGGCCGACGCCCGGCCATGACGGATGGGAACTTGCGCTTCGCAGCGCGGCTCGTAACCCCCGTCACACCAGTCGCGACTGCTCCTTCGCGGCGGCGATGAAGCCTTTGAAGAGCGGGTGCGGATCGAAGGGGCGCGATTTCAGCTCGGGGTGGAATTGCACGCCGATGAACCAGGGGTGGTCCTCATATTCGATCGTCTCGGGCAAGACGGCGTCCGGCGACATGCCGGAGAAGACGAGGCCCTTCTCCTCGAGCCGCTCGCGATAGGCGCGGTTCACCTCGTAGCGATGGCGGTGGCGCTCGAAGATTTGCGCCGACCCATACATGGCGGCGATCTTGCTCGTCGGCGCGAGCCTCGCTTCATACGCGCCGAGCCGCATCGTGCCGCCGAGGTTGCCGCCGGCGCGGCGCCGCTCGAGCTCGTTGCCGCGCAGCCATTCGGTGAGGAGGCCGACGACGGGCTCCGGCGTCGCGCCGAACTCCGTCGAGTTCGCCTCCGTGATCCCGGCGAGCGAGCGGGCCGCCTCGATCACCGCCATCTGCATGCCGAAGCAGATGCCGAAATACGGCACCTTGCGCTCGCGCGCGAAGCCCGCGGCCTTGATCTTGCCCTCGGCTCCCCTTTGGCCGAAGCCGCCGGGCACGAGGATGCCGTGCACATGCTCGAGATAGGGCGCCGGGTCCTTGCCCTCGAAGATCTCGCTCTCGATCCAATCGATGTTCACCTTGATGCGATTGGCGATGCCGCCATGGACGAGCGCCTCGATGAGCGATTTATAAGCGTCCTTCATCCCGGTGTATTTGCCGGCGACCGCGATGGTCACCTCGCCTTCCGGGTTCTCGAGGGTTTCGCCGATCTTCTTCCAGCGGCTGAGATCGGGCGGCTTCGGCTTGGCGATGCCGAAGGCCGCGAGCACCTCGTCGTCGAGGCCCTTCGCGTGATAGGCGACCGGGACGTCGTAGATCGAGGGCGCGTCGCGCGCTTCCACGACCGCGCTCTCGCGCACATTGCAGAAGAGGGCGAGCTTGCGGCGCTCGGAAGCGGGGATCTCGCGATCCGTGCGGCACAGAAGGATGTCGGGCTGGATGCCGATCGAGCGCAGCTCCGCGACCGAATGCTGCGTCGGTTTCGTCTTCAGCTCGCCCGCGCTTGGAATATACGGGAGAAGCGTGAGGTGGATGTAGATCGCCTGGTTGCGCTCGAGATCATTGCCGAGCTGGCGAATGGCCTCGAAGAAGGGCAAGCCCTCGATATCGCCGACCGTGCCGCCGATCTCGACGAGCACGAAATCGAAGCCCTCGTTGCCGGAAAGCACGAACTCCTTGATGGCGTTCGTGACGTGCGGGATCACCTGGATGGTGGCGCCGAGATAATCGCCGCGGCGTTCCTTGGTGATGATGTCCTGATAAATGCGCCCCGTGGTGATGTTGTCGTCCTTGGTCGCCGCGCGTCCGGTGAAGCGCTCGTAATGGCCGAGGTCGAGATCGGTCTCGGCGCCGTCGTCGGTGACGAACACCTCGCCATGCTGATAGGGCGACATCGTGCCCGGATCGACATTGAGGTAAGGGTCGAGCTTGCGCAGCCTCACGGAATAGCCGCGCGCCTGGAGAAGCGCGCCGAGCGCCGCCGAAGCGAGACCTTTGCCGAGGGAAGAGACCACGCCGCCGGTGATAAAGATATACCGCGTCATGGGATTTGAGCTTTAGCAACTCTTCCCTGATTCGGGAAGCCTCGAATTAGACGTTCTGCCATGCCTCGAGGTTCTCCACCGATTTCTCAGGCTCCGAGAGGGGGTCAGCACCCTTGTTTCGCCTGTAAGCCGCCCCCAAAACGGCCTCGAAGCGGCCTCGCGGCGGCCATCGATTTATGTTGCCTCACCTCAATCCTCTTCGGGCCCTTTTGTGGAGGGCCTCGTCGGAGGCATCGTCGATCTGATTGAACTCGCACGGATGGCGAACTTCGCCGGAGCTTTGGATGATCCATCGGCATCCCTTCGTCGCCTGGGGCACCAGCATCCTCCTCGGTGCGGTGGCCGGCATCTTCTTCAGCGCGGTCTTCATGCCCCATGGGCGCCCCATGATCGGCATGGTCTTCGGCGTCTTCACCGCCGTGCCGATGCTGGCCTTCATGCGCGGGATGTTCCTGTCCGGCCTGCAAAGACGCCTCGCGCGCCTCGCCTTCCCCCTCTATGTTCCCGTCTCCATCCTCATCTATGTCGGGCTCATCGTCGCCAGCAGTGTCGTCACGGGCAGCCTTCTGTGGCTCACCGGCGCCCTGCCCGGCCGCTTCCTCATGGCTATCGAGGTGCCCTTCAGCGATATCGTCTACTCGCTCGCGGTGCTCGCGCTCGCAGCCTTCATCATGCGGGTCAAGGATTTGATCGGCACGGAAGTGCTTCTGAGCCTGCTCCGCGGCCGCTACCACAAGCCCGTCGCCGAGGAGCGCGTCTTCCTTTTCGTCGATGTCGTCGGCTCGACGCAGTTCGCCGCGCGCTTCGGCGATCTGCGCACACAGGAATATCTCGGGCAGTTCTTCGCGTCGCTCGCCGAGCCGGTGCGGCGACATCAAGGCGCCATTGACGATTATGTCGGCGATCTCGCGATCGTGACCTGGCCCATGCGCCGGGGCGTCGCGGACGCGCGCTGCGTGCGCTGCGTCTTCGCGCTCCTGAGCAAGATCGCCGAGGAAGCGCCTTCCTGGGAAGCGAAATTCGGGTTGGTGCCACGCTTCCGGGCGGCCTTGCACGGCGGGCGCGTGGTGGCGGGTGAAGTCGGTGTCGACCGCCGCAAGATCGCTTATTTCGGGGACACGGTGAACACCACCGCGCGTCTCGAAAGCTTGTGCCGCGATATGGACACGCCGATCCTGATCTCGGCGGAGCTCCTGGCGCGCATCCCGGCGCTGCCTCCCGATGTGCGCGCCACCAATCTCGGCGCGCATATTTTGCGCGGCCGCGATCATCCGCTTGCGGTTCTCGCGCTTACGTCGGGATCGTCCGGGGTGACCAGGACCGCAAGGATCGCCGAAGTCGCCTGAGCCCCCGTCTCAGCTCGGCATCACTGCGGGAGCGGGACTTGCGGCCCGTTGGACGCCGGAGCCTGGCCGGGCGCCGGGGCCGAAGCGTTGTCGTTCTGGAGCTGCTTCAATTGATCGAGCACCGTCTGGCCGTTGGCGGGCGCGCCGCCGGCCGCGGCTGGCTGGCCCGGCGCCGGCGTTGTGACGCCCGCCGGCGCGCCATCGAGAATAGAGACGGGCTTCCTCCCATACGTCTGAAGCATGGTGAGCAGGATGCTCGTGAGAAAGAAGGCCGCGGCGAGAATGGTCGTCGCGCGCGTAAGCGCATTCGCCTGGCCGCGCCCGGTGAGAAAACCGGAAACGCCGCTCGAGCCGCCGCCCAGGCCCAATCCCCCGCCCTCCGAGCGCTGCAGCAGGACGACGCCGACGAGCGCGAGCACGACGAGAAGATGGATGATGATAAGCACATTCTGCATGGGACGCCTTGTTGCGCCT
>DASZIL010000080.1:0-3925 GCA_035949255.1 Beijerinckiaceae bacterium
AATCTGCGCTGGGCGCTCGACCGCGTGGCCGCGCGGGTTCGCCCGCTCGCGCCGAAATCTCGCGCCCAGGCTGCCTATGCGGAGGCCAAGGCGATTTGCGACGAGGATGTCGCGATCAACGAAGGCATCGGCCGGCACGGCCTCAAGCTGATCGAGGCGATTGCCAAGAACAAGAAGCCCGGCGTGCCCGTCAACCTCCTCACCCATTGCAACGCCGGCTGGCTCGCCACCGTCGATCGCGGCACGGCGATGAGCCCGATCTACGCGGCCCAGGAGCAGGGCTTGCCCATCCATGTCTTCGTCGACGAGACGCGCCCGCGAAACCAGGGCGCTTACCTCACCTGTTTCGAGCTCGGCGAGCAGGGCGTGCCGCACACGCTGATCGCGGACAATTCCGGCGGCCACCTGATGCAGCACGGCCTCGTCGATCTCGTGATCGTCGGCACCGATCGGGTGACCGCGAGAGGCGATGTGGCGAACAAGATCGGCACTTATCTGAAGGCGCTCGCCGCCAAGGACAACGGCGTGCCCTTCTATGTGGCGCTGCCCTCGCCCACCATCGACTTCTCGGTCGAGGACGGAGTGCGCGACATCCCGATCGAGGAGCGCGCGGGCGAGGAGGTCACGCATGTGGCGGGCATCGGCGAGGATGGGAAGGTTGAGCGCGTGCGCATCGCGCCCGAGCGCACGCGGGCCTCAAATCCCGCCTTCGACGTGACGCCCGCGCGCCTCGTCACCGGCCTCATCACCGAGCGCGGCGTCGCGCCGGCCTCCCGCGACGGGTTGCGGGCGCTGTTTCCCGATCGCGCGGCTTGATCAGCCTTCCTTCTCGCGCCTCGAGTGGCGGGAGAAGGCGACGCGCTTCACCTGATGCCTGCCCGCATGAAGCTCTGCACGAATTGGCGCTGGAACAACAGGAAGCCGATGAGCAGCGGGCCTGAGGTCATGATTGTCGCGGCCGTGATCACCGACCAGTCGATGCCCTGATCGACCGAGGAGAACACCGAGAGGCCGACCGTCAAGGGCCGCGTCTCGACCGAGTTGGTGATGATGAGCGGCCACAGGAAGTTGTTCCAATGGAAGCTCACCTGCACGAGGCCGTAGGCGAGATAGATCGGGCGGGCGAGCGGCACATAGACGCGCCACAGCACGCCGAGCGTGCCGCAACCTTCGATGCGCGCGGCTTCCTCGAGATCCTTCGGCACGCCGAGGAAGGCCTGGCGCAAAAGGAAGATGCCGAAGGCCGAGGTGAGATAGGGGAGCGCGACGCCGAAGAGCGTGTCGACGAAGCCGAGCGCATGCACCGTCTGGTAGTTCGCGACCGCGAGAATCTCGGGCGCGATCATGAGCTGGATGAGCACGAGGGCGAAGAGCAGGTCGCGTCCGCGAAACTCGAAGCGTGCGAAGGCGAAGGCGGCGAGCGTGCACAAGACGCATTGGGCGCCGACGATCATCACCACGAGGATGATGGTGTTGAGGAAATAGCGCGCGAAGGGCGCGGCGTGCCAGGCGCGTTCGAGGTTCTCGAGCGTGAGCGGCGCCAGAAGATCGAAATGCGTCGCGTAAGCCGCCGGATGGAAGGCGGTCCAGATCGCGTATGCGAGAGGGGCGAGCCAGAAGAGGCCGAGCGCCCAGGCGACGCCCGTCTCGAGCCCGCGCGCGACCCGCCCGGAGCCGCCGACCGCGCTCATTGGTAATGCACCCTGCGGCCGGCGGTCAGGAACTGCACCAGCGCGAGAAGGCCCAAAACCGCGAGGAGCACCATGGTGAGGGCGGTCGCGTAGCCCTGATCCCAGAATTTGAAGCCGATCTCGTAAATGTGGAACAAGAGCACATTCGTCGCATTGTCCGGCCCGCCTCCCGTCATGATGAAGATGTGGTCGACGGTGCGGAATGCGTTGATCACGGCGTTCACGAGAATGAAGAGCGTCACCGGCGCGAGAAGCGGCCAGGTCACGCGGCGGAAGAAGGTGAAGCGTGACGCCCCCTCGATGGCGGCGGCCTCCTTGAGGTCGGGCGGGATCTGCTGGAGCGCCGCGAGATAGAAGATCATGAAGAAGCCCGCTTCCTTCCACACGGTCACGACCATGATGGCGCCAAGCGCTGTCGATTGGGAGCCGAGCCAATTCGTTGCATGGCCGCCGAAGGCCTCGGCGATCTGGTCGAGCAGGCCGTAGCTCGGCGTGTAGAAGAAGAGCCAGATGTTCGCGACCGCGATCATCGGCAGCACGGTCGGGGTGAAATACGCCATGCGCAGCAAGGCACGCCCGGGCAGGCGGCCGTTGACGAAGAGCGCCATGAGGAGCGCGAGCCCGACCGAGAGCGGAATGGTGCCGAGCGCGTAGATGAAATTATTGGTGAGCGCCTTCCAGAAGATCGGGTCGGCGAGCATGTCTTGGTAATTGGAGAGGCCGACGAAATGCGCCGGGCGGTTCACCTTCGGCGTCGAGTAGAAGGAATCGATCAGCGTCGAGACGATCGGGATATGCGTGAAAGTCGCAAACAGCACGACCGAGGGCAAAAGAAGGAGCCAGGCCTCGACGCTGCGTCCGGCAAGCGCCCCCCGTCGCGCGGCCGATCGGGCGCGCTTGCGTGAAAGCTTCGGGCGCGAACCCGCAGGTCCCTCGATTCCCGCAAGCACGGGCGGGACGAGAGGAGCACCCGTCGCCGGCTGATCGACCATGGAACCGATCGCCTCTTCTTTCGAGCCTCCTCAGCCGTAATCCTTGAGGATGTGATCGGCTTCGCGCTGTGCATCCTTCATCGCGGCTTCGGGCGTCTTGCCGCCCGTCAAGGCGGCCTGGAGATTGTCGTTGAAGACCTTCATCACGCGCTGGCCTTCATGCACAGTGATTTCGGGCCCGGCATATTGGAGCTGGTCGCGCGCCACGGCTGCTTGCGGGAAATCGGCGATGTATTTTTTCATGACGTCGGTCGCATAGGCGGCCGGCGACGTCGCCACATAGCCGGTGGCGATCGACCATGCGGCGGCGCGTTCAGGCGTGGTCATGAACTTCACGAATTTGAAGGCCATCGCCTGTTTCTCGGGCGAGATCCCCTTGAAGATGTAGAAATTGCCGCCGCCGGTCGGTGCGCCGTAGCGGATCTTCTTCGGCAGCATGGCGACGCCGAACGGGAAAGCCGCATTCTGGCGGATGTTGGTGAGATTGCCTGTCGTCTGCCAGATCATGGCGAGCTTCTTCTCGAGGAAGTCGCGTGGCGCCGTGCCCCAGGAGGTGAGCCCAGCAGGCTGCACGCCATGGGTCTTGGAGAGGTCGAGGAAGAAGCGCAGCGCTTCAACCACGCGCGGATCGTCGAAATCCGTCTTGTTGCCGTCGGCATTCATGAGGCGAACGCCATTCGCCGCGGTGAGCCCCGAGAACAGCCAGGAGGTGTTGCCGTCAGAGGGGATTTCGAGCCCCCATTGAGTGACATTGCCCGCCGCATCCTTCTTCGTGAGCTTCTTGGCGAAGGCGACCATCTCGTCCCAATCCGCGGGGCCTTTCTCCGGATCGAGCCCCGCTTCCTGGAAGGCCGCCTTGTTCCAATAGAGCACCGGGGTCGAGCGCTGGAACGGGATGGCGTAGGTCTTTCCCTTGAGGCGGGCATTCTCCATGAAGCCCGGATAGAAGCCTTCGAACCAGGCCTTGTCTTCCGGCGTCTTCACGAGGTCGTCGAGCGCGATGACGGCGTCGTCATCCGTGAGCGTGATGATGTCGGCCGCGAGCAGGATGGCGCATTCGGGGATGTCGCCGCCCTTCACCGCGATCAGCGCCTTTCCGATCGTCTGCACGTAATCGCCCGCATAGATCGGCTTGATCTTGACGCCCGGATTTTCCTTCTCGAAATCCGCCCCATAGCCGTCGATGAGCTTGGTGATCGGCCCGGAGACAGCGATCGGATAATAGAAGCGGATCTCGATATC
>DASZIL010000081.1:0-2472 GCA_035949255.1 Beijerinckiaceae bacterium
GCGTCACCAGCATCAGCGAGAGCGTCGGCTCGATGCGTTGCGCGATGAGATTGGTGACCGGAAGGTTGGTGAAGATCGAGGTGCCGAGGTCGCCATGCAGGATGCGCCAGGCCCAGTCGCCGAATTGGACGAGGAAGGGCCTTTCGAGACCGAGGCTCTGGCGGATGCGCTCGATATCGGCGGGCGTCGCCTGATCGCCGGCGATGATGGCGGCCGGATCGCCGGGCGCGATATAGAGGAGGCTGAAGACGAAGAGCGCCACCACCGCCATCACCGGGATGGTGGAAAGAATGCGCCTTGTCACATAGCCGCCCATGGCGCGAAAGCCTTTATGCCTTCTTGCTCACGCCCCAGGCGAAGGGCAAGGGGCCTTTCACCACCCCTTCGACATTCTTGCGCCAGGCTTGGTAAGTGAGGAAGAAGCCGGTCGGCGCATAGACGACGAAGTCGAGCGCATCCTTGTTCAATTTGCGCATCGCGACCTTTTCTTCATCGAGCGACTTGGCGTCGAACCAGGCGGTTATGTCCGTTTCGACCTCGGGGCTGTTCGGCCAGCCGAACCAGGCATTGTCGCCATTGCAACGCAGCGCCGTATAGGCGGCGGGGTTGATGCAATCGGCGCCCGCGTGCCAGGTGTGGAACATAGACCAGCCGCCCTGGCTCGGCGGGTTCTTGAGGGCGCGGCGCGTGCCGGTCGTGCCCCAATCGGTCGCGACGAAATCAACATTCATGCCGAGCTGCTTCAAGAGGTCGGCGGTCACATCGCCTTGCGCCTTGGTGATCGGCTGGTCCTGCGCCACCACGCAGGTGATGGGCTCACCTTTGTAGCCCGCTTCCGCGAGGAGGCGCTTTGCCCCGTCGAGATCGCGCTTGCCTTTGAGGATCTCGCCGCCCTCCTCGTTGTAGAGCGGGGTGCCGGGCGTGAAATAGCCGGGGATCGGCCGCCACAGCTTGTCGTCGGAGCCGACGAGCGCGCGCATGTAATCCTCCTGGCTCATGGCCATCAGGATGGCGCGGCGCGCCTTCACATTGTTGAAGGGCGGATAAAGATGATTCATGCGGAACGAGCCGATATTGCCGAGCGGATCGGCGATATCGACGTTGATGTTCCCGTTCTTGCGCAAGAGCGGCACGAGGTCCGAGATCGGATTTTCCCACCAATCGACCTCGCCGTTCTGCAGCGCGGCGGAGGCCGTCGCGGGATCGGGCATCACGATCCATTCGATGCGGTCGACGAGGATTTTCTTGCCGCCGGCGAGCCAGGAAGCGGGCTCGTTGCGCGGCACGTAATCGGGATTTTTCACGAAGACGGCGCGCGCGCCCGGCACCCATTCATCCTTCGCGAACCGCATCGGGCCGGAGCCCACATACTCGGTGATCTGCTTGAACGGATCGGTCTTGGCGATCCGCTCCGGCATCACGAAGCTGCAAGGCGCGTTGTTCTTGGCGAGCGCGAAGAGCATTTTCGGGAAGGGCTTCTTCAGCACCCATTTGAAGCTCCTGTCGTCGACCGCCACGAGCTCTTCCTGCATGGCTTTCAGCATGATCCCCATGGGATCGCGCGCCGACCAGCGCGCCACGCTCGCGACCGCGTCCTTGGCGAGAACCGGCTCGCCGTCGTGGAACTTCAACCCCGGGCGCAGCGTGAAGGTCCAGGTCAGCCCGTCATCGGCGACGCTCTCGCTTTCCACCATCTGGCGTTGCGGCGCCAAATTCTCGTCGACGCCGTAGAGCGTGTCCCAGACGAGCGCCGCGGCGTTGCGCACCACATATTGCGTCCCCCAGATGGGATCGAAATTAGCGAGATTGGCCTGCGGGACGAACCGCAAGGTGCGCGCATCCTCACCTTGCGCGAGCGCCGGGGACGGAAAGCGTGACGCTGCCCCGAGGACGCTCGTACCGGCCAAACCCTTGAGAAGCGTCCTGCGGTCCATCTCTTTCACCTCTTCGATCTCGTGAAGGCGCCGCTTGCGCTCATGACACTCTCAAACGCCGCGCTTGGCAAGACGACCGTGGCAAGGGAGTGCGCCCCGCGCGTGCCGTTGCTCTGGGAAAGCAATCGCAAGCTCCATGCCAAGCCCGCGCTTCGACATCGCATGCACGGAAAATTGATCAGCTCGCTCGCATCGGCTGCGCGCAGCGGCACCGTTTTCGTCGAAAAGCCCACGCGTCACCTCTCCCTGCGGGACCCGCAGGGAGAGGTCGGACTCGTGACCCTCGGATCTATTCCGAGGGGAACGAGCCGGGTGAGGGAGGCTGGCGCCTGCCTTGCGAGGTGAGCGTTGCCTCCCTCACCCGGACCGCCGCTTAGCGGCGTGTGCAACCGGGAAGATCATTGACACTTTAGACCGGGAACATCGTTGACACTTTTTGAAGTCCGGTCGAGGCGAACTTTGGTCCGGCCCGGCCGGGCCGGACCAAAGTTTCGAGATTTTCCAGTTTGTCGATTGATGAGCGCGATCGGCACGTGCG
>DASZIL010000082.1:0-37833 GCA_035949255.1 Beijerinckiaceae bacterium
GACCAGCTCGCGACGCTTCTTATCCTCGGCAGCATGGGCCTCGGCATCCTTGACCATCTTCTGGATGTCGGCGTCCGAAAGGCCGCCCGAAGCCTGGATGCGGATCTGCTGCTCCTTGTTCGTCGCCTTGTCCTTCGCCGAGACGTTGACGATGCCGTTCGCGTCGATGTCGAAGGTCACCTCGACCTGCGGCACGCCGCGCGGAGCGGGCGGGATGCCGACGAGATCGAACTGGCCGAGAAGCTTGTTGTCGGCCGCCATCTCGCGCTCGCCTTGGAAGACGCGGATGGTCACCGCGGTCTGATTGTCCTCGGCGGTCGAGAACACCTGGCTCTTCTTGGTCGGGATGGTCGTGTTGCGGTCGATGAGACGCGTGAACACCCCGCCCAAGGTCTCGATCCCGAGCGACAGCGGCGTCACGTCGAGAAGCAGCACATCCTTCACATCGCCCTGGAGCACGCCCGCCTGGACGGCCGCGCCGATGGCGACGACCTCATCGGGGTTGACACCCTTGTGAGGCTCCTTGCCGAAGAACTGCTTCACCACGTCCTGGACCTTCGGCATGCGCGTCATGCCGCCGACGAGGACGACCTCGTCGATCTGCCCGGCCGAGAGCCCGGCGTCCTTCAGCGCCTTGCGGCAAGGTTCCACCGTCTTCTGGATGAGGTCATCCACAAGGGATTCGAACTTGGCGCGAGAGAGCTTCAAGGTGAGATGCTTCGGCCCCGTGGCGTCGGCCGTGATATAGGGAAGGTTGATCTCCGTCTGGGTGGCGGAGGACAATTCGATCTTCGCCTTCTCGGCCGCCTCCTTGAGGCGCTGGAGGGCGAGCTTGTCCTTCGTCAGGTCGATCCCCTGCTCCTTCTTGAACTCGCCCGCGAGATATTCGACGAGACGCATGTCGAAATCCTCGCCGCCGAGGAAGGTGTCGCCATTCGTGGACTTCACCTCGAACACGCCATCGCCGATCTCGAGAATGGAGACGTCGAAGGTGCCGCCGCCGAGGTCGTAGACCGCGATGGTGCCCGATTTACGTTTGTCGAGACCATAGGCGAGTGCCGCCGCCGTCGGCTCGTTGATGATGCGCAAGACTTCGAGCCCGGCGATCTTGCCGGCGTCCTTCGTTGCCTGGCGCTGAGCGTCGTTGAAATAGGCCGGAACCGTGATCACCGCCTGGGTGACGGGCGTGCCAAGGTGGGCTTCAGCCGTCTCCTTCATCTTGCCGAGCACGAAGGCCGAGATCTGGGAAGGCGAGTAGGCCTTGGTGTCCGCTTCGACCCAGGCATCGCCATTGGCCGCCTTGATGATCTTGTAGGGGACGAGCGTCTTGTCCTTCTGCGTCATCGGGTCGTTGTAGGTGCGTCCGATGAGGCGCTTGATGGCGAAGAAAGTGCGTTCCGGGTTGGTGACCGCCTGGCGCTTGGCCGGCTGGCCGACGAGCCGCTCACCATCATCCGTGAAGGCCACGATCGAAGGCGTGGTGCGTGCCCCCTCCGAATTCTCGATGACCTTCGGTGTCGCGCCCTCCATCACCGCCACGCAGGAATTCGTGGTGCCGAGGTCGATGCCAATGACTTTACCCATGATAGGATCCCTTGAATCTAGAAAGCAGATCGCCCGGCCCCGTAGCAGCCGGGCATGGGCTCCGGCGAGGCCCTGTGCTGTTCGCTGTGCGCCCCGGACCGAAGTGCCGGTCTCACCGGCGTCCTTCGCGATATAAGAAGAGGGTTATGGGCTCGCAAGGCGCGATGCGGGCGCATCTTCAAAAACCCTCAAGGAAACGCGCCCGCGGTGGCCGCATCAGCCCTGGCGCTCGGGCGTGTGAACGACAAGCCCGTCGAGCGCTTCGGTGACCCGGATCTGGCAGGAAAGGCGCGAGGTCGGGCGCACGTCGAAGGCGAAGTCGAGCATGTCCTCTTCCATGCTTTCCGGCACGCCCACCTTCTCTTGCCACTCGGCGGCGACATGCACATGACATGTGGCGCAAGCACACGCCCCTCCGCATTCGGCCACGATGCCCGGCACGCCATGCTCGATCGCGGTCTCCATCACGGTCGAACCGACCTTGGCTTCCACGACGCGCTGCGTCCCGTCGTGATCCACATAGGTGATCTTCGGCATCAAAACTCTCTCTCGGATCGACATAAGCGCTGGCGCCCCGTCACTCGGCGCAGCCCAGGGAAGGCGGTTGCCGAATTGGCATAGGCGCCACGCAAGCGCAAGCAAGGAGGTGGCCGCCCCTAGCCACGCCCGGTCCCGAGGAGCTCCATGACCCGTCGGCGCGTCGCCTTGATCGCGAGCGTGACCTCGCGGCGCAGGGGCTCACGGCTCGAGGGTTCACGGCTCATCATCCCTCGGCGCGCAAGCCCTTGCTCGGCGCCGGCTTCCTTCTCGAGACCCTCGCAGAGCCGGGCGAGGCCGAAGGCGCCAATCGCGAGGGAGGCTCCCTTCAGCTTGTGCGCCGCCTCCCGCCGGGCCCGACCCGGCGCGCCGGCGAGCACAGGCGCAAGCGCGACGAGGGTTTCCGCGTAGAGCCGCAACAGCTCTTCGCGCAGTTGCGGATCGCCGCAGACCTGAGCATCGAGATGCGAGGTGTCCAGCGCCGAGGCCTGGGCCACCCCCGCCACGGAATGACGGCCCTCGCCGGACAAGCCGCGATTTTGGCCGATTTTTCTGGTTATCATCGGTTTTGCCCCCAAAAGAGGTGCTTGGCACGCCGCGCCGGGGTTTCCCGCGTTTAATGTCACCCCTGACCGGGGGTTTGAAGGCCCCCGCGAAGCCATGGTTGCTCGTCCGTTAACGACGTTTTGCAAAGCAGAACCTGGCCGGGTTTCAAATTTCGCCTGCGCGCTTTACACTGACTTGGTTAACGGGGGTGTGCACGGTCGCGCTTTCGCCAGAAAAAAGGGCGATGCGGCAAATATATGCGTCCTGTGGCGGCGAGCACCATCACTGCCAGAACGGACGCTGCGAGGTGTAGCGTATGAGCACGAAACCGAAGCTCGATGACCAGACGCAGGCGGCCTTGAGCGCCATCGAAGAGGCGCTGAAGGGCACCGCGCCCGCCCCCGAGCCGCGCCTTCCGGAAGCGACTTCCGATATCATCTCGGTTCGGCGCCCTTCCCCGGAAGGTCGAAGCCGGTCGGCTTCGACTCCCGCCTCCGCCTCGCCCTCATCGGAAGCGCCAATGCCCTATTCGGCGCCGAGCGCCGCCACCTCCCAGGATTCACCTTCCGGCAACGGCCGCCCCGCCGAGGTCAGGGCGCGCACCTCCGAGCTCGCACCGACGGCCGCGGCCAATGACGATCGCGAAGTGATCGGCAATCTCTTGAAGACGATGCAGGCGAAGCCCTCCTCGCGCCCCATGGTGGCGGCGGCGCTCGCTTCTCTTCTCTGGATGGCTGCCGTCGGCGCGCTCGCCTGGTGGCGCCTCGATCTCGGCAGTGTGGCCGACCAGACGACCTTGATCGAGCGCCTCGAGACGCCGACCTTCGGCTTTGCGCTGGCGCTGCTCATCGGCCCGGTGATTTTCTTCTTCGTGCTCGCGAGCCTGTTCCGCCGGTCTTCCGAGCTTGGGCTCACGGCCCGCTCACTGTCTCAGATCGCCTTCCGCTTGGCTGATCCTCAGGTCTCCGCCCAGGACGCGGTGGTGAGCGTGAGCACCGCGATCCGGCGCGAGGTCGTGGCGATGAACGACGGCATCGAACGGGCGATGGCGCGCGCGACCGAGCTCGAATCGCTCGTGCATCGCGAGATTTCGACGCTCGAACGGGCCTATGGCGAGAACGAGCTTCGCATCCGCTCCCTCATCGACGAGCTGATCACGCAGCGCGAAGGCATCGCCACCCATTCGGAACGGGTGCGCGACGTCATCGCCGACACGCATCTCAAGCTGTCCACCGAGCTTTCCGCCGCCACGGCGAAATTGACTGGCTCGCTCGACGAGACGGGCACGAGGGTCGTCGAGACGCTGCATGGCAGGAGCGAGCTCGTGACCTCCGCGCTCGGCCAGGCCGGCGAGCGCATCATGGCCGAGATCGGCGCCCGCGGGACCGAGCTCACTGAGCGCCTCTTGGCCGCGACCGATTCCGTCGGCCGCCAGCTCGGCGTCTCCGGCGATGCGATCACGGCCGAGATGGAGCGCCGTGCGAAGGATGTCACCGACCGCCTGTCCTCGATCACCGGCGGCATCTCGCAGGAGATCGTGACACGCGGCGACGCCGTGACACGTGGCCTCGAGGAGACAGGCACCCGCGTGTCGCAACAGCTCGCCGAGGTCGGCGTCGCGCTGAGCGGCTCGCTCGATCGCCAGGGCGGTGAGCTCACGACGCGGCTCGAGACCTCCGGCACGCGTGTCGCCGAGCAGGTCGCACAGATCGGCACCGAGGTCGCGGGCTCGCTCGAACGCGTGAGCGGCAATGTCGTCACGCGTCTCGACGAGATGGGCACGAGCCTCGTCGCGCATCTCGACCGGGTCGGCGGCGACATGCATCAGAGCTTGAACAACACCGGCACCCAGCTTGCCAATGCGCTGGACCAGAGCGCAATCGCCGTCAACGACCGGTTGGCCGAAACCGGCCAGCGCATCAGCCAGGCCATCGTCAGCGGCGGAGATGCGCTGACCGAGCGCCTCGCCGCGACCGGCGCCACCCTGGACGAGAACACATCGAAGGCGCAGGCCACCTTGGCGGGCCATTCGGACAAGCTGTCGGAGACGCTCACCGGCCATCTCAACGCTTTCGAGGACGTGATCGTGGTGCGCGGAGGCTCGCTCGCCGAGAAGATCGCCGCGAACGCCGCCGTTTTCACCGACGTCGTTTCCGCCAAGCTCGGCTCCATCGAGACCTTGTTGACGACGCATGGCGACGGCCTTGTTGGACGGCTCACCAATCACACGCGCGAGGCGACGCAGACAATGGAGGCGCAGATTGCGACCTTCGAGGAGCGCGCCGGCGCCAGGACGGGCGAAATCGTGACCTCGCTCGATGGCCTCATCGGCCGCATCGACGGCACCTTGGAAAAGCACGCCGGTGTCTTCACCGAAGGCCTGAAGGCCCGCACGATCGAGGTCGCGCGCGCCATCGCCGAGAGCGGACGCAGCGCTTCCGCCCAGCTCGAGACGACTTTGACCGAGGCCGGAAAGGTGATCGGCGAGAAGACTTTGTTTCTTTCGGAGCGGGCCGACGAGTTCAACACGCTGCTCGGCGCGCGCTCGTCCGAGCTCGCCAATACTTTCGACAGCGGCGTCTCGCGCTTCCAGAACGAGGTGGTCGGACGGCTCGAGAGCCTCTCGTCGAGCTTGCGCACCCAGACGGATACGATCCATGTGCAGCTCGGTGACCGGGCGACGGAGATTGCCGGCCTGTTCAACACTCAGACCGAACGCCTGTCGACCACGGTCGACGAGAAGCTCGGGGCACTAGGCGGCCACGTCGCCGATCTTTCCCAGTCGCTCGATCGACAGGTGAACGGATTGACGCAAAACATCGAGGGGCAACTGCAGCTCCTCGACGGGCGCATCAGCGGGTTGACGAGTGGCGTCGATCGGCAAGTGCACGAGCTCTCCGACCGCGTGGATTCGCGTCTCGAGCTCCTCGGCAGACGGGCGGCCGATCTTGCCAGCTCGATGGACCGGCAGATCGATCGGCTCGAGACCACGGTCGACGGCAAGCTCGAGGATATCTCGGGCGTCTTGTCGACCCGCACCAGCGAGGTGAACGCCGTCCTCGGCACGCGCGTCGAGGAGCTGGCGAGCGCATTCGAGCACCAGATCTCGCAATTCGATGCCAAGGCGGGCGACAGGATCACCGGCCTTTCCGCGGCGCTCGGCGAAAGGGGCGACCAGTTCGTGCGTCTCCTCGACGGCACCGGCGCGGCTCTCACCGAGAACCTCACGCAACGCCTCCTCGCCATCAAGGTCGATATCGAGCGCGCGAGCACCACGGCGGCCGAGACGCTCGATCGGGGCGCGACCACCTTGGTCCAGAGCTTCGAGGGCGGCGTGCGCGACTTTTCCGAGAGCGTGGCGCGCTCCTCCGCCGAATTGCGGGGCACGGTCGATGAATCGACGCGCCATTCGATCGACGCGCTCGCCAATGCGCACGAGACGGTGCGCGGCGAGATCGGCGGCATTCTCGACCGCCTGAGCGCCGCGAACGGGTTGTTGCAGCAGATCATGTCGGGCGCCGGCCAAAGCCTCGGCGCTCTCGAGTCGGGCCTCGCCAAACGCCTCAAGGATCTCGAATACCTGCTTGGCGGCATCGTTTCCGAAACCAACCGCGCGGCCTCGCGCGTCGCCGATCAGGTCGGCGCGCTGAATTCGGTTTCGAGCTCGACGCTGCGAAACGCCGAGAACCTCCTCGAGAAACTCGAGAGTCAGGCCCATGCGCTGGCGGATGCAACGGAAGCTCAGACGCGCGGCTGGAACGAGGCGGCCGATCTCCTCGAACGGGTCGAGGCCCGCATCGCGCGCTCGCTTGCGACGAAGCGCGACGCGCTCGAGACCCTCACCGCTTCGATCGGCGACCGCAGCGAGGAATTGGAAAAGGTCACCGGAGCCTTCCGCGAGCTCATCGAGGATTCGCTCGGCGCCGCCGAGGAAAAGGCGCGTCGCATCAGCGACGTCCTCGGCGAGAATGCGCGTGCATCGGTCGCTGCCATCAACGAGCAATTCACGCATATCCGCTCGAGCGCCGGCGCGGAGCGCGAGCGGACCGCGACGGCTTTGCGCGAGGCTTATGAATCGGTCATGGGCGACATGAACGAGACCTTCGGCCAGGCGACCTCGCGCTTCCGCGATGCGGCGGCGGAGATGCGCCAGATCACCGCGCAAATCCAGCGCGAGATGGAGATCACTCGAGCCGAGCTTCACCGCGGCCTCGTCGAATTGCCGCGCGAGACGCAAGCCTCGGCCGGCGAAATGCGCCGCGTCGTCGGTGAGCAGATCAAGGTGCTCAACGAATTGACCGCGATCGCGACCCGTTCGGTATCGAGCGTCGATGCCGTCGAGCCCGCGACCACGGGCGTCGCGCAGCAACGGGAGGCCCGCCCGGCGCAAGCGACGGGTCTCGCACCGCGCGCGCCTTCCCCTTCCCGCACGGCGGGAACGGAGGGCACGCGGCGCCCCGCGACTGCCAATCCGTCGTCTGGTTCGACGCAAAGCTCGCCGCGCGAGCGGCGCGCCGAAACAACGCCGCCGCCGCGCGAGGATGGCCTGCCGCGCAGCGGCTGGCTTTCCGACCTGTTGTCGCGCGCTTCGCGAGAGGAGCCGCTGCCCGCCGCCGCCAGTCGTCCGCCGGCGGGAACGACACCCGCGGCTCCTTCCCCGACTCCGGCCCAGCCCTCCCTCGGCTCGCTCGATACGATCGCGGTCGACATCGCGCGCATGATCGATCACGACGTCGCCGCGAAGATGTGGGATCGCTATCAAGAGGGCGAGCAGGGCGTCTTCAACCGCTCGATGTACACGGCGCAAGGCCAGCAGATGTTCGATGAGATCAAGCGCAAATATCGCCGCGACGAGGCCTTCCGTGACGCCGCTCATCGCTATGTCGAGGAGTTCGAGCGGTTGCTCGGGGAAGTGGCGCGCGATCCCGCGACGCAGCGCGGTTATCTGACCTCAGACACCGGCAAGGTCTACACCATCCTGGCTCACGCGTCGGGCAGGCTGGATTGAAGCATCGGCCTCGCGGCCGTCCGCGTTCGCGCGAACTTTTCACCGGGCATCGCGCGGCCCTCCCTTAAAGGTAAGGGCGGGCCCAGCGTATGATCTCGCCGAGGATCTGGCCGAGCGCGCGATCGAGCGTTCCGACCGCGGCCGGCCCTTCGGTATCGCCTGCCATATCCGCCTGAAAGACACGTGCCGCGACTATGCGCCCGGATACGGCGTTGACGAGCTTGACGGCAAGCTCGATCTTGCCTTGGCCGGGGCCGGCGTCGAGCTCGAAGACGCGGATCTCGGCGGCGAGCGTGATATCCGGCGTGATGGGGCCCCCGGAGATGCCGACGCGCCCGACCGCTCCCGCATTCTCGAAGGCCTGCACGATGCGTGCCTGGACGAGGCGCGGCAGTCGATCCGACCATTGGGCGTGAGCAAGCGTCGCGAGCGCGCCGTCCGGGCGACGCACCAGCACCCGGTCCGAATCGAGCGGCTGCACAGCGATCGGCTCCGTCACCACGAATTGGCGTTGCACATGCAGCGCTTTTCTCGCGGCGGTCTCGGGTTGTGAAAGATCGAAGGTCGCCGGCGGTGGGCCTCCGCCGCAAGCCGAAAGGCCAAGGCTCGTCATGATGAGGAGAGCGAAGCGTCGCCGGTTCCACGCCACGCATGACGGTATATGCGGTGGACTGCTCATTCCCCAACCCCTGACAGATCAGCCGCGGCCGATCAATTTCCGTATTCCGGCAGCGAGGCTTTTCCGCCAAAAATGAACTGCTGCGGATTGCGCTGAACGCTTTCCAGCGTCCGGCTTATATCGCCGAGGGTGCGCCGTCCATCCACTGCGAATTGCTGGATGTCGCGCAATCCGGAGCCAGAAAATCGGTTGAGGTTGGTCAAAAGTTCCGCGGAACGCTTGTCGAGATCGTCGGCGAGCTTGCGCACGGAGCGGGACGCCTCGGCAAATTCGGCGAAAGCACTCTTGCCGTCAGGCGAATTCACGAGGTTATTGGCGCCGTTCAGGATCTGATCGACCTTGTCGGCGCTGGCGTCGAGCTTCGTGAAAAGCTCATCGGCGCTCTTGGCGATCTCATTGACGCGCGCGCTGTTCTCGCGCAGCGCGGTCGCGAATTTCTCGATGCCGTCGACCGTTCGGTTGATCTTGGCCGCGTCGACGCTGCCGACGATCTTGTCGAGATTGGCGATCACATTGTTGATCGGGCCGGCGTTCGTCGCGACGAGATTGTCGATCGTGGTGACACTTCCCTTGAGCTTCGCCACGACCTCATTGGCGTCATGGGCGATGGCGCGCACATTGTCCGATGACTCGTCGAGCGCGGTCGCGAAGCTGTCGACGCTCTTGAGCGTGTGGTTCACTGTCGAGGTGTCGAGCGAGCTCACCACCGTGTCGATCGACGAGATGGCGTGGTTGAGCTTCTCGACATCGAACTTCGACGCGATGGCGGAGATGTTGTCGACGGCGGTGTTGATCTTCGCGGCGTCAAGGGCCTCGGACAGCTTCTCGATATTGGCGATGATGTGATTGATCGGCACCTGGTTGTCCGAGACGATCTGATCGACCTTCACCAGGATGTCGTCGGCGTGCTTTCCGGCCGTTTGCACCGTCTCCAGCACATTCTGCAGGCTCGGCGTGGGGATGGCGCGCAAGGTGGGAATCGTATCGCCCTGTTTCGGCTTGAGATCCGGCGACTTCGGGTCGGAATCGAAGATCTGAACGGAAGCGACGCCGGTCAAGCCCGAGAACTCGAGCCTCGCCTTGGTCGAAACCTTGATGGGCACGTCGGGTGCGATGTCGACGCGCGCCACGACGAGCCTCGGATCCCTCGGGTAGAAGCTCAGATCCGTGACCTCGCCGACGCGAATGCCGTTGAACAGGACAGCGCCGCCTCGCGAAAGCCCGGTCACCGGCGTGTCGAACACGACCTGGTAGGATTTGAGATTGGCGCCCCCTCTCGATCCCGAGAACCAGAACACGAAGCCGAACGCGGCCGCGATCACGCACAGCGTGAACACGCCGATAAGGGCGAATTTAGCGCGTGTTTCCATCGCCGTCTCTCACGAGTTCGAGCTTTTCCTGGTTCTGAATGGCGGACCGGCCCCGTTTGCCATGGAAATAGGATTTCAGCCAGGGATGTTCCGAGGCCAGCATGGCCGAGATGGGTCCATCGGCGATCACCTTGCCCTCGCCGAGCGCGATCACCCGATCGCAAACCGTGTAAATGCTGTCGAGATCATGGGTCACCATGAACACCGTTAGCCCGAGCGACTCCTGCAACGTCATCATGAGCTCGTCGAACTCACCCGCGCCGATCGGGTCGAGGCCGGACGTCGGCTCGTCCAGGAAGACGATGTCGGGATCGAGCGCGAGCGCGCGGGCGAGCGCGGCGCGCTTGATCATCCCGCCGGAAAGCTCGGAGGGAAATTTCTCCGCCGCGTCCGCCTGCAGGCCCACCATCTGGATCTTGAGGATCGCAAGCTCGTCCATCAGCTTCGGCGACAGATCGAGATATTCCCGCATCGGCACCTGCACATTCTGCTTCACGGTGAGCGAGGAGAACAAGGCGCCGTGCTGGAACATGACGCCGAGACGTTGCTCCACCACGCGCTGCTCGGAATAGTCGAGCTGATCCATGTCCGCCTGAAGGATGACAATGCGCCCGCGCGTCTTCGGCACGAGACCGAGGATTGCGCGCGTCAGCACCGACTTGCCGGTGCCGGAAGCGCCGACGATGCCCACGAGCTCGCCGCGATTGAGCTCGAAGCTCACATCCTTGAGGATTTCCCTTTCGCTGAGCTCGACCGCGAGGTGCTGCACGTCGAGAAGCGTGGCATCGCTCGCGGCGACATCCTCGAGCTTCTCGGTGAACTGGCGGACGCGTTCGGCCCGTTTGAGAGGGGCGAGCGGGTTCAGCATTGAGGAATACCGCCCCTCATCAATAGTTGATCCCTGCGAAGAACATCGCGAAGATGCCGTCGACCACGATCACCATGAAGATCGATTTCACCACCGAGGACGTGGTTTGCCGGCCGAGCGATTCGGCCGATCCCTCGACCCCCATGCCTTCCATGGTCGCGATCAAGCCGATCACCAGCGCCATGAAGGGCGCCTTGATCATCCCGACCAGGAAAGTATGAAGGCCGACGGCGTTCTGCAGGCGGAACAGGAAGATTTCGGGGCTGATCCCACCATAGAAGAAAGCGACGATGCCGGCGCCGAACAACGCCGACATCGCCGAGATGAAAGTCAGCATCGGCATCGCGAAAAGCAGCGCGATGACCCGTGGCAGGATCAGGACCTCCATCGGATCGAGGCCGATCACATGGAGCGCGTCGATCTCCTCGCGCATCTTCATCGAGCCGAGCTCGGCGGTGATCGAGGAGCCCGAGCGGCCCGCGATCATGATCGAGGTGAGGAGCAAGGCGAGCTCGCGCAAGGTCAGGATGCCGACAAGGTCGACGACGAGAGTCGGTGCACCGAAAGTGTTGAGCTGGAATATGCCCTGCTGTGCGACGATGCCGCCGACCAGGAACGAGATCAGCGCGATGATCGGCACGCTGCGCAGCCCGATCATCTCGAGGTGATGCACGATCGAGGTGAAGCGCAGGCGCGCCGGATTGGCGATGGAACGCACGAGCGCCATGGTGAACAAGCCCATGTAGGACGTGCCGTCGACCATGTCCTCGGAGGCGCCGACGACCCCCTTGCCGAAATCCGCCAGAAGATCGACGAAGCGCTCGGCCGGACGCGGCGGTGGCGCATCGGCGTAATGGGCGCGCACCTCCTCGATCAGGATGCGCTGCTTGTCCTGCGGCGCCTTGAGGTCGACGTTGGCGCCCGCATCGACGAGGCCGCGTCGCGTGCGCTCGACGAGCCAGGCGCCCGCCGTGTCGATGCGATCGACGCCTTCAAGGTCGAGTGTGACGCGAGCGGTGGCGCCGAGCTCTTGCAGCGCCGCCGAGATGGCGGCCTCGGCGAGCCTCGCGCGCCGCGCGATCCACGAGCCGTCGAGCGCCAACACGGCGCTCCCGACCCGTACGTCCACGCGGATTTGCGGACGGATGGACACGCTGCGTGCCTCCCTCGGCGGTCGATGGCGAATCATGCCGCCGCGACGATGTTACGGCAAGACCTCAACCGCGTAACTGACCGAAACTTCGTCGACGTTACCGCGCAATCATGCCCTCATCGCCGCATCCGTGCAAAATTCCGAAGCGGAATCAAGGCGCGGCCTCATTCCGGCAAGATCGAGCCGCAAGCCGCGGGGTCATCCGCCGGCATGGCGTTCGCGAAGGTCCGTGACCTTCACAGGCGTCGGCTTTCCCGGCGAATGCAAAATCGAGGCCCGAGGCATCCCTTGCATGCTCGCCCACACCAAACCGAGGCGCCTACCGCCCTTACTACGGTTTTCGGCCGTCGGTTTTCAGCCATCGGTTTTCAGCCGTCGGTTTTCGGCTTGGCCTGGCATTCATTCCGGTGCATGGTCCTTCGGTCCCTATTCCCCATCCCTACCCCGTGAATCCTCTCCTCGGCATCATTCTCAAGATCGCCTCGACCCTCGTCTTTTCGATGATGGGGGCGAGCATCAAATTCGTCGGCACGCGCTATCCGACCGGCGAGATCATGTTCTTTCGCGCCTTCTTCACCTTGATTCCGCTGATGAGCTGGCTCGCTTATCGCCAGGAGATCTCGACGGTTTACAAGACGAGCCATTTCTGGGGACATGTGCGGCGCAATCTCGTGGGCGCGACGGGGATGTTCTGCGGCTTCGTTGGGCTCACCAACCTGCCACTGCCGGACGCCACGGCGATCGGCTATGCGGGGCCTCTGCTCACTGTCGTCTTCGCCGCCGTCCTGCTCAAGGAGGTGGTGCGGGCCTACCGCTGGTCGGCGGTTCTCATCGGCCTCGTCGGCGTCGTGTTGATGCTGCTGCCGCATATGTCCTCATCGCTCATCACCGAGGCGCGAAACGGTGGGCCGGCGCTCGGCGCGCTCGCCTCGCTGGGAGGCGCCGCCTGCACGGCCTTCGCGGTCATCGAGGTCCGGCGCCTCTCGCAAAGCGAGACCACGGCGACGATTGTCTTCTACTTTTCAATCGTCTGCTCGGCGCTGGCGCTCCTCTCGCTTTTCTGGGGTTGGCGGATGCCAAGCCTCGGGGATGGAGTGATCCTCGTCGCAACCGGCATTTTCGGCGGGATGGGACAAATCCTTTTGACCGCAAGCTATCGCCACGCCGGCGTTTCGACGCTCGCGCCCTTCGATTACACCTCGATGATCTGGGCGCTCACACTCGGCTATCTGTTGTTCGGCGAGCGGCCCTTGGAGATCGTCCTCGCCGGGGCCGCGGTGGTGATCTCGGCGGGGCTCTTCGTGATCTGGCGCGAGCATCAGCTCGGCCTCGTGCGCCGCGTCGAGGAAAAGACTGCGCGGCCACGCGTGGCTTAAGAACGTGATCCGGAAAAGCGAAACCAGGGGTGATTTCAGCCATGCTGCTCTACGAACACCCGCTCTCGTCCTACGCACAGAAGGTCAAGATCGCCCTCAGGGAAAAGGGCCTGCCCTTCGCGCTCGAATTGCCGGAGAGCTTCGGGACCGGGCGCGCCGAGGGTGCCTTCGCCGCCGCCAATCCCCGGGCCGAAGTGCCGGTGCTGGTCGATGGTGACATCCGCGTCTTCGAGTCGACCATCATCATGGAATATGTCGAGGACCGCTGGCCCGACCCTCCCCTTCTGCCGCGCTCGCCCGAAGCCCGCGCGGAGGCCCGCATGACGGAGGAGGTGTGCGACACCCAATACGAAGCCATCAATTGGGGCTTCGGCGAGGTGCTGTGGTTTCGCCGCGCGACAGGAGAGCTCGAAGATACGCTGCGGAAGCACGCCGCGCGCCAAACGGAGATTTTGCAGGATTGGCTCGGCGCGCGCCTCGGCCAGTCGGAATGGTTCGGCGGCACGGACTTCGGCTGGGCCGATGCGGCAGTGGCGCCGATGGTCAATCGCTCGGTTCATTACGGGATGGGACCCGCATCAGGGAGCGCGCTTGCCCGTTGGCACCGGCGCTTGTGCAAGCGGCCATCCGTCGCCCAAACCTTCGCGGAATTCGACGCGGCGGCATCGCGCATGGCGGGCGCGGCAACGCTTTACACGACGGGCGGAAGACGGCGCGAATATCGCGATCACAGGCTCGAATGGATGATCAAATCGGGAGGAATCGACGTGGTGCTCGCCGGCTTGCGAGACGATAATATCCGCTTTTCATGGCCGAGCACCTCGTAATGCCCCCGTTCCGTTCCTCCGGATTCACGCGAAGGCGACGCGGATCATGTTGGTTGCCCCCGGCGTGCCGAAAGGCAAGCCGGCGATGATGATCACGCGCTCGCCCGGCTTCACGAAATCCTCCTGCCGGGCGATGTGCACGGCGCGGGTGACCATGTCGTCGACGTCATGCGCATCGTCCGTGACCACGGCGTGCACGCCCCAGCCTAGCGCGAGCCGGCGCGCCGTGCGCACGTTCGGCGTGAGCACCAGGATGGGAAGCTCGGGCCGCTCGCGCGCGATGCGCAGCGCGGTCGCCCCCGATTCGCTCCAGGCGATGATGGCGCTCACCCCCACCGTCTCCGTGATCGAGCGCGCCGCCGCGGCAATGGCGTCGGCGCCCGTCGCCTCCGGCGCGGAGCGCTGCGCCGCGATGATGATGGCGTGATTGGGGTCGCTCTCGACCTCCTCGGCGATGCGGTTCATCATCATGACCGCCTCGACCGGATATTGCCCAGCTGCGCTTTCGGCCGAAAGCATCACGGCGTCCGCCCCCTCGAAAACCGCGGTCGCGACATCGGTGACCTCGGCGCGCGTCGGCACCGGGCTCGAGATCATCGATTCCAGCATTTGCGTCGCGATGACCACAGGCTTGCCGGTGCGCCGTGTGAGCCGCGTGATCCGCTTTTGGATGCCAGGGACCTTCTCGAGCGGCAGCTCGACGCCGAGATCGCCGCGCGCCACCATCACCGCATCGGCGATCTCCATGATCTCCTCGAATCTCGCCACCGCCTGAGGCTTCTCGATCTTGGCGAGCACGGCGCATTGGCCGCGCGCCAATTTCTTGACTTCCGCCACATCCTCGGGCCGCTGCACGAAAGAAACCGCGATCCAGTCGACGCCGGCCTCGACCGCGGCTTCGGCATCGCCGCGGTCCTTATTCGTCATTGCGGCGATCGGGATCACGGTGTCGGGCACGCTCACGCCCTTGCGATCGGTCAAACGCCCCCCCGTCACGATCTCGGTGACGGCGCGGTCCGGCGTGGCCTCGAGGATGCGCAGCGCAAGCTTGCCGTCGTCGAGGAGCACGACATGGCCGGGCTCGAGCGAGCCCAGAATTTCCGGATGCGGCAGATGCACGCGCGTGGCGTCGCCCTTGGCGGGATCGGCGTCAAGTGTGAAGCGCTGGCCGCGATCGAGCTCGACAGCGCCGCCCGCGAAAACACCGATGCGCAATTTGGGGCCCTGGAGATCGGCGAGGATGCCGACCGGCCGGTCGAAGCGCGTCTCGAGCTCTCGTATGGCAAGGACCCGTTCGCGCATCGAGTCGCGCGAGGCGTGGCTCATATTGATGCGGAACATGTCGACGCCGGCGCAAAACAGCTCGCCCATCGTGGCCGCGCTTTCGGACGCCGGCCCGAGTGTGGCGACGATCTTGACGCGGCGCCGACGCCTCATTTCGTGACTGCACCTTGCTGGGGCGTCTTGGAATCGGTGAACTGCACGCGCCAATCCTTCTGCTCGCCCGTGTCCACCTCGAAGAAGCCGGTCCGGTCATAGCCCCGCGCGAGGCAATTCTCCACACCACGGATGGTGAACTCCTTATCGCCCGTGCACATGAAGGAAGGGCCGGCCCATTCGCCGCCGCGGTCATAATCGACCCCGTAGACATAATAATACCGCGCGGCGAGGCGGCCGGACAACAGCTTCTCGCACTGGTTGGGCTTGAGATTCCACCAACCCTCCGTCACCCAGCCTTGCTGGTCGCGATAGCCGAGCGCCACGCCGACCCTGCTCGAGGTCGAGTTGCATACGCTCATATCGGCCTTGGCCGACCCGCCCATCGCCAAGAAAAGAACCATAGGGCAAAGAAGCACCGCCAGGATGCCGGATCTTAGGATCATGGCCGCCTCCAGCAAGAAAGCGTGCAGCAAACCGAAGGCGGCCTTAAGGCTTTGAGCCTCGACGGCCGCCTGACATTTTCACGAAAAACAAAAGCGAACCGACTTCGGCCGCATCATGGCGGCCGGGCATGACCAAATGGCTAACGTGGAGCCAGCACCATGGTCATCTGGCGGCCTTCCATCGAGGGTTCGCTCTCGACCTTCGCCATCTCGGCCGTATCGGCCTTGACACGCTGCAAGACCTTTGCGCCGAGCTCGACATGCGCCATTTCACGGCCGCGGAAACGCAAGGTCACCTTCACCTTGTCACCTTCCTCGAAGAAGCGGCGTACCGACTTCATCTTCACGTCATAATCATGGTCGTCGATGCCCGGCCGCAGCTTGATTTCCTTGATCTCGATGACTTTCTGGCGCTTGCGCGCCTCATTGGCCTTCTTCTGCTCCAGGAAGCGGAAGCGGCCGTAATCGAGAATTTTGCAAACGGGAGGGTCCGAGTTCGGAGAGATCTCGACCAGATCGAGGCCGGCGTCCTCAGCGATCTTGAGGGCGTCGAAGAAAGGCATCACCCCTCTGTTCGCACCACTGTCATCGATCAACTGAACGTCGCGGACACCTCGAATGTCGCGGTTCGCCCGGGGCCCCTCCTTTTGGGGGGTGGGCATGGGACGGAAGGGGCGGCGAATGGCTGGCTTCTCCTCTTGCTGACAATAGTTCAGAACATTTCGTCGCAATCTCGCGGGAAGTCAACGGGTGCGCTTGTCACTTTTCCGCTTGATGAGCGCTTCATAGACGCCGAGCGTCCTGTCGACCATGCCGCGAAGCGAGAAATGCGCCTCCACATGGGCACGGGCGCGCGCCTGCATCGCCGAACGTTGGCTGGCCCTGAGCGAGAGCGCTTCCGCGATGCCTTCGGCGAGCGCGCGAGCATTGGAAGGGGGCACGCGCCAGCCCGTGCGCGCGCCGGCCGGGGCATCGGGTGGCGCGAGCACGGTTTCCGGCACGGCGCCGAGATCGGTCACGATCACGGGCGTGCCCATCGCCTGCGCCTCGACGGCGGAACGGCCGAAAGCCTCCGGCTCGGTCGAGGCCACGGCGACTGCGTGCGCGGCGAGGAAGGCGGCCGGCATGTCGGCGCAATGGCCGACGCGCCTCACCGCCTTGCCGAGCGCATGAGCGGCGACCAGCTCGTCGAGCTCGCGCACGTAATTGTCCCGCCCCTGCGCATCCCCCGCCATCACGAAGCTCGTGTCGGACAAGCCTTCGGCAAGGAGAAGGCGCGCGGCCTCGATGAAGAATTTCTGCCCTTTCCAGCCCGTGAGCCTCGCGGCCAGGAGGACGATGCGCCGGCCCGGCTCCACGCCCCAGGCGGCGCGCAGCTTTTCGACCCGCTCGGGCGCGACGGCGGAAGGCGCGAAGAGGGAAAGATCGGTGCCGCGGTGGATGATCTCGGTGCGTTCGCGAGCCCAAGGGTAAAGCCGCGCGATGACACCGGCCGTGTAGTGCGAATTCGCGATCACCACGTCGCCGCGCGCCATGATGGAATTGTAAAGCAGCTTCGGCGCCGCGCGCCCGCCATAGATGCCGTGATAGGTGGTCACGAAAGGAAGCTTGAGCGAATGCGCGGCGCGAAGCGCCGTCCAGGCGGGCGCACGGGAGCGGGCATGCATCAGCGCCACCCCCTCCTCCCGGCACAGGCGCTTGAGGCGCTGGACGTTGAGGGCGAGCTTCAACGGGTTTTTCGTCGCCGCCGGAAACCGTATCCACTCGCCACCCTTCGCCTGCAATTCGGCGACGAGCCGGCCGTCTTCGCTTGCGACGACGGCGCGCGCGCCTGCCTCGACGAGGCCCGCGGCGACATCGATCGTCGTGCGCTCGGCCCCGCCCGTGTCGAGCGCGGGAATGATCTGGAGGATGGTGCGCCCGGGCAGGATTTTCCGGCCTGTGGCGCGAAACATTCCGGTCTCAATCATCCTCCATCCATGACATGAAGAGCGGCGCGAGAAAACAAGTTCAAACGGAGCCCGTGAGCGGAGGCGCTTCGCCTCAATAGAAATAGAAGAAGTAGATCAGCACCAGGACAACGCCGGTCAGCACCGCGGTCATGCTGTTGACCGTGGCATAAAGCTCGCGCCGATAGATGAGGTCATCCTCGAGGTGCGAGATCAAGCTTCGCTTGTCGACGAACAGTCTCGCCTCGGCGACGCTCATGCAGCGCAAGCACATGACCGCGAGAATGAGATAAAGCCCGATCGTCAGATAGCAGATGAAGCGCTCCGAATCGTGATCGACGATTTCGCTGATCGCGGTCACCCCCATGGCGGCGATCATCATCGAGATATGGGTGAGCGTGCCGGACGCCTTGGTGTCCATCTGATCGAGCGCCCGTTGCACCGCCTTGGGCTCGCTCGGCTCGTCGCTGGCGACGCATAAACTGGCGATGTATTCGCGCCGACGCGCCTCGGTCCAATCCTTGGTGAGACGGCGACGAGAAAACTCGTCGAGGGCTCTCAGCCAGTGCATCGGCACCTCCCTCGAAGAACCGCGCTTCCATGCTCCTTCGTCCTCGCACCCTGTCGAGCACCCAACCCGTCAAGCCCGCTCCTCAGCTCGACAAACCTCCGGCAAGCGTCGGGAAATCGAGCGGGCGGAAGCCATAATGGCCAAGCCAACGGACATCCGCATCGACGAACTGGCGCAGATCATCCATGCCGTATTTCAGCATGGCGATGCGTTCGATGCCCATCCCCCAGGCGAAGCCTTGGAACTCGTCCGGATCGAGGCCGCAATTGCGCAAGACGTTCGGGTGCACCATGCCGCAGCCGAGGATCTCGAGCCAATCCTCGCCTTCGCCGAAGCGGATTTCGCCGCCCTTTCGCGAGCACTGGATATCGACCTCGGCTGAAGGCTCGGTGAAGGGGAAGAAGGAGGGACGGAATCGGATGGTCACATCCGCGAGCTCGAAGAACGATTTGCAGAATTCCTCGAAAATCCATTTCAGATGGCCGAGATGCGCCTCTTTGTCGATGACGAGTCCCTCTACCTGATGGAACATGGGCAGATGCGTTTGGTCGGGCGGATCGCTGCGATAGGTGCGGCCCGGGCAAATGATGCGGATCGGCGGCTTTTGCGACATCATCGTGCGGATCTGCACGGGCGATGTATGCGTGCGCAGCACCTTGCGCTCCCCCTCGGCGTCGGGCGGAAAGAAGAAGGTGTCCTGCATGTCGCGCGCCGGATGACCGGGCGGGAAGTTCAAGGCGGTGAAATTCAGCCAATCCGTCTCGATGTCGGGACCTTCGGCGATCGAAAAGCCCATGTCGGCGAAAACCGCGGTGAGCTCGTCGACCACCTGGCTGATAGGATGCACGCGCCCGCGCGCGACCGCGCTTTCGCGCAACGGAAGCGTGAGATCGAGCTTTTCGGCGGACAGGCGCGCCTCCAATGCCGCGCCCGCGAGCGCCTGCTTGCGCGCATGGATCGCCGCTTGCACCTCGTCCCGCAAGCCGTTGATAAGAGGACCTTTTTCGCGGCGTTCTTCGGGCGTCATGGAGCCGAGGCTCTTCAAAAGCTCGGAGATACGGCCCTTCTTGCCGAGCGCCGAGACGCGCACGGCCTCGAGCGCGGCCTCGTCGGGCGCCTGAGCGACGGCGGTGAGAAGCTCGCGTTGGAGCACGGCGAAATCGGACATCTTGCCTTCCCTGGTCAGGTTCCGGTCGGGAGCGGATGAGAAGGTGCCGCTTGTGCCATCACCGTCGCGACCTGTCGAGACGAAAGCTCAGGTGCGATCGCTCGGCCGAGGCTTCCTCTCCGCTCAAGCGATTTCGGGATAGGATTTCTCCATCGCCTCCTTCTCGAAGGCGAGCGTCCGATCGTAACTCGCGATACCGACGGGCGCGAAGCTCTTGAGCTCGAGCCTCGCCAGGATCGAGCGGCCCTCATGATCGACCGCGGCACCGATCAACGCGTCCGTGAGACGGGTGAGCAGGATCGGATCGAGGCCTGCGCTCGCGACGAGCGCCGGCATCGGCGCGGTGGCGCTGCGATCCACGACCCGCAGCCCAAGCGCGATATTCGGATCATAACGTCGCAAAAGCGCATGGACATAGGCGTCGAGCGGAGCGACATCGGCGCGGCCCTCGAGGACCGCGAGCGCGGCGGCGCGCGGCGTCACCACGGGACCGACCACTTCGCTGAAGAGTTGCCGGATTCCTCCGTCGATGAAGCGCAAGAGGTGGTGGCGCGGTGCGTTGTAGCCGGAATGGGAAGTCTTCACCGTATAGGCGATGCGCCGCCCGAAGCTGTCCTCGAGCTTGGCGAAATCCGAGTTGAAGCGCACAACGAAATCGGTCCAGTAAATCGCCCTCCCCTGCGCGTGCGGATCGATCATCACGGGGGCCGCGAGCGGGCGGACCTTGGCTACGCGCTTCGCCAGCGGCCAGCCGCACATGAAGCAAGCGCCGAGGTCACGCCGCGCCCAGAGATCGGCGAGGGGAGACGGCGGCGCATGCTCGATGATATCGAGCGGCACATCGGCAGCGCCGGAAAGCCAGCCGAAGAAATCCCGCCAAGCCTTGGCGGCTCCGGCGGCCGGCGAATACATCCGCGCATTGGCCACGAGCATGGAGTTTCGTAGCAAAGCGCGGGCGAGCGGTGAAGGGGCGTGCTCCTTCTCATTGCGCCGCGAAGCTGTCCTTGAATGGCGTGGGAGAAGCTGAGGCAGGCAAAAGGCTCAAGGGGGAGCGCCTGCCCCGCGCGCCAGGAACTCGATGAGGATCTTGCTCACTCTCTCGTGCTGCTCCTGCTGCACCCAATGGCCGGCGCCGTCGACGATATGGCAGCCGAGCATGCGCGTGCAGGCGCTCTTTTGCATCTTCTCGATGCTCCCCGGAACTTGTGCGAAACCCCAATCGCGCTTGCCGGCGATGAAGATCGAGGGCACATCGATCGAGCGACCCGAAAAGAGCTCGAGCTCGGCCGTGTCGACGCTCTCGGTTCTGCAGCGATACCATTGCAGGCCGCCCTGGAAGCCGGTCCGCGCATATTCACCGCTGTAAACCTCGAGCTCGTGCTCGGGGAGCCAAGTGCAGGCGGCGATCTCTTGCGCTGAGGGCATATAGGGCGCCACGGTCTCGGCCATCCCCTTGTCGAGATCCATGATGTAGTAGCTCGGCATCTTGGCGAGCTCTTCGGCCGTGAAACCGTTTAGCTTGAAGGGCTTGTTCCCGCTCCAATCGGCGCTCTTGTAGTGGTAATAGGCGCGAAGAAAGGCGTGCACGCCTTGCGAGCAGTCGCGCATGTCGGCATTCGCCTCGCGCGTCGAATAATACCATTGGTAATGCTTGCGCGAGCGTGGCAGTGCGGCGAGCGCCTGATGGATGTCGGGCACCGAAGGTGCGCTCGCGCGCGAGGTCTCGCCGGTCGACGCGCGCGCCGTGCCGAAGGGCAGGCTCGGCGGCCCGGAAAAGGGCGCGCTCATCAGCGCCACGGAACGGAAGACATCGGGCCTGACGAGGGCGCACCAGGCCGCGACCGGCGAGCCGAAATCATGGCCGACGACCGCGGCGACCCCGCGCCGGCCGAGCGCCGCCACGAGACCGAGCGCGTCCCTCGCGAGGTTGAGGAGACGAAAGGAGCGAAGATCCCCATCGTAATCGGGATCCCAGCCGGTGGTGCGGCCGTAGCCGCGCTGATCGGGCGCGACCACATGGAACCCCGCCGAAGCGAGCGGCAGCATCACCTTTCGCCAGGAATACGCGATCTCGGGAAAGCCATGCAGCAGAAGGACAAGCGGGCGGTCCTCGCCCTCGAAACCCGCCTCGAGCACATGCATGCGAAGCCCGTTGATGCCCGGGATGAAGCGCGCGCGGATACCTCGCGGAAGCGTGTCACTTGTGAGAGGCGCAAGCTCAGTCACATCATCCCCTTCCCTTTTCGTCCCCTTCTCCGATCGGCGCGCCGTCGCTCGGGGTCTGGCGCCTCTTTTCTGACAGGCGCGCCTAGCTGGCACAAGCGTATCTCGTCGCACGCTTCGCATTGACGCTGAGCTGACGCGGCTTACTCTAGCGTCCCCGCACCGAACCCTCCCACGAGCCCACGGAATTTGCGATGCCGAAGCCCAGACGCCTGCGCCCTTCTTATCGGGCCATGATCGTCGCGCCTCAGCCGGAGGCGGTCGAAGCCGGGCTTGGCGTGCTCGGCGCCGGCGGCAACGGTCTCGACGCCGTTGTCGCCTGTGCGCTCACGCAAGGTGTCGTCGACCCGATGATGTGCGGCATCGGCGGGCTCGGCGTCTTGCAGATCTTCGACCCGGCCTCGGGCCAAAATCTCGTGCTCGACGGGCTTTCGGCTTGTCCGGCCGCTTGCGCGCCGCAGATGTGGGCCGACCGTTTCGAGCGTGAATGCAGCGACGGCTATGGCTATGTGTTGAAAGGCGGCGTCAACGAGCTCGGCCATTGTGCCGTGACCACGCCCGGCATCATGCGCGTCTTCGGTGACGCGCATGCCGCCTTCGGCAAGCTGCCTTGGGCCGAGCTCTTCGCACCGGCGATCGGCCATGCCGAAGGCGGGTGGGTGGTGCGTCCCCATGTCGCCACCATGTTCGCGCTCGACGAAGCCGGCTATGGGCGCTTGCCTTATATCGACAAGCTCGCCCTCACGCCGGACGGGCGCTCGCTCTATTTGCGCGCGGACGGAACACCGAAGCGGGTCGGCGACGGCGTGCGCAACCCCGATCTCGCCTTGACCTTGCGCGGCCTTGCGCGCGACGGGGCGAAGAGCTTCTACGAGGGCGAGCTCGCGCGGCGCATCTACGCCGATATGCGCAGCCATGGCGGGCTCCTCTCGCTCGAGGACCTCGCCGGCTTCAAGGTGCGCTCACGCATGCCGCTCAAGGTCGGATATCGGGGCCGCATCATCGCCGCGCCGCCGCCTCCCGCCGGCGGCATCATGGTCGCCGAGATGCTGCGCATTCTCGAGCGCTTCGACCTCGTGACTCACGAGCACAACGGGCCTGAATATGTCCGCATGCTCGCCGAGGCGATGAAGATCGCGGGCCGGGACAAGGACTTGCACATCGGCGATCCTGATTTCGTGCCCCCGCCTTTGGAGCGGCTCTTGTCGGACGCCTATGCCGAGGAATGCGCGGCGCGCATAAGGCGCGGCGAGAAGACGGCGAAGCCGCGCGGCAACGCCGACAGCAAGCACACGACGACTGTTTCCTGCATCGATCGCGACGGCATGGTGGTGTCGCTCACCCATACGAACGGCGTGCCGTCCGGCGTGATGGTTCCCGGCACCGGCTTCATGCTCAACGGTGCGATGAACTGGTACGATCCGCGGCCGGGCCGCGCCGGCTCGATCGCGCCGGGAAAACGGCGGTTTTCTTCGATGACGCCGACCATCGTGTTCGAAGGCAAAAAGCCCGTGATGACGCTCGGCGCGCCCGGAGGCGCTTGGATCGGCATCGCCATCCTGCAAGCGCTCCTCAACGTCCTCGACTGGGGAATGTCGATGCAGGAGGCGGTCTCAGCGCCGCGCTTCAGCGCGACCTCGGACGTGATCGACATCTCGAACCGCATTCCGAGAGCGACCCAGAGCGCGCTCGAAGCCATGGGCTATGAGGTGAAGCGCTCGCCTCTCACCTTCCCCTTCGCGGCGCCGCACGGCATCTCCTTCTGGGACGGCGAGCTCGAGGGCGGCGCCGATCCGCAACGCGACGGCTACGCCGCGGGCATCGTGTGAAGCAAGTGCGAAGCGCCGACGCTTCAGCCGTCGATCGCCGCCAGCGCCTGGGTGAGATCGGCGATCAGATCGTCCTTGTTCTCGATGCCGATGCTGAAGCGGATCGTGCCGTCATTGATGCCGGTGCGCGCCCGCAGATCCGCCGGGACGCCCGAATGCGTCGTCGTGCCGGGATGGCTCGCGAGCGATTCCGTGCCGCCGAGGCTGACCGCGAGCTTGAAGACCTTGAGCGCGTTGAGGGTACGGAAAGCCGCATCGAGGCCACCCTCCACCTCGATGGAGAAAGTCGAGCCACCGCCCGTGCATTGCGCTTCATAGACTTTGCGCGCCGCGCTTTGGGGCGAAAGCAGGCTGAGCGCATGCACGTGCTTGACGCGCGGATGTGACGCCAGAAAACCCGCCACCGCCTCGGCATTGCGACAAGCCGCCGTCATGCGCAGCGAGAGCGTTTCGAGCGAGCGGCCCAGCATCCAGCACGAATGCGGATCGAGCTGCGTGCCGATGGCGCCGCGCAGCATTCGGACCGGCGTGATCTTTTCCGTCGCGCCGATCGCCGCCCCCGCGATCAGATCGGAATGGCCGCCGACATATTTCGTGAGCGAATAGACCGAGACGTCGACGCCATGAGCAAGAGGGCGCTGGAAGAGGGGGCCGAGCAAGGTGTTGTCGCAAACGACGATCGGCCGATGCCCTTGCCGCTTCTCTATTGTTTTGGCGGCGGTCTTTACGAGGCTGAAGTCGACGAGCGTGTTGGTGGGGTTGGATGGCGTCTCGATCATGATGACGCTGACCCGGCCGCGTTGCATGGCGCGCTGGGCGGCCGCATCGATCTCCGCCTTGTCCGTGCCGTCGACGAAACCTTCCGCGAACATGCCGTAATTGGCGAAGGTCTTGGCGAGCAGCGTCTCCGTCCCGCCGTAAAGCGGCTGGCTGTGCAAGATCGCATCGCCCGGGCGAGCATAAGCAAGAAGCGTCGTGGCAATCGCCGACATGCCGGAGGAAAACACGAGCGCCGCCTCCGCCCTTTCGTAGATCGCCAGACGATCCTCGACGATCTCGCTGTTCGGATGATTGAAGCGCGAATAGACGAGCCCCGCTCCGCCTTCCGCCGGCGCCTTCTTGCGGCCCGCGACATAGTCGAAAAAATCGCGCCCATCCTCGGCCGATTGGAAGACGAAGGTCGAGGTCAGGAAGATCGGCGGCTTCACCGAACCTTCCGAAAGGGCCGGATCATAGCCGAAGCCGAGCATCAGCGTCTCGGGATGGAGAAGGTGATTGCCGATCCGGTCGGAGTGACTGCGGTCCTTGGCCATCGCGGCGTCCCTTTCCCTTGAGCGGCTCGCGCCCTGACCCCCGGGGCGACGAAGATGCGCAATCCGGCAGCCCTTCGCTATTCCGTCATGGCCTCGCGCGGGATGCGATCGCAAACCGAGCGCCCATAAGCTTGCTCCTTCGTGTTCAAATTTTGTTGAGGGGCTGGAACCCTCGCGCGCGCATGTGGGTTGGCGCCCTCATAGGTGCTTTTGCACGAACGAGCCTGCCGATCATGACCAAACACGCCAGATACCGAGAGCACGCGATTGAAGCGGTGAAGCTCGCCGCGTCGGCGACCGATGCCGGCGACAAGGCGCTTTTGCTCCGGATCGCGCAAGGATGGCTCGATCTCGCCGACAGCGCGATCCGGGTTCTTGCATCTCGCTCCGTAACGCGCGCGGCCAATCAGCAGGACACGCTGCAATAGGCTGCCCAATGCGCTGGCCCGCCCCCCGACCCTGTCAATTTATGATTGAGCACGATCCACCGAAGCATGGCTACCAAGGCCACGCCGGCGGCACGAGGACGTGCTCACGTACCCTGGGGCTCACCTCAGCATTGCCAGGAAACAGCGCGTTTCGCGCGTGATCGCTCACGCCGATTTGGCGCGCGCGGTGATCGCCTCGATCTCGGCGAGATCCTCGGGCGCGAGCTTGAGCTCGACCGCCTTGACGTTCTGCTCGATCTGCTCCGGCTTGGTGGCGCCCGCGATGACGCTCGCGGTGACGGGCTTCGCGGCAAGCCAGGAGAAGGCGAGGTCGAGCATCGCCCAGCCCCGTTTCCCGGCAAGATCGCGTAAACCTTCGACGATGCGCCAATTCATCTCGGTCATATAGCGGTCGGCAAGGCGTTGCGTCACCGAGAGCCGCGCGCCTTGAGGCATCGGCGCTCCACGTGTGTATTTGCCGGTGAGCAGCCCGCTCCCAAGAGGGAAATAGGGGAGGAGCGACATGGAGTATACCTCCATCATCGGCAGGAGATCCTTCTCGATATCACGCACCACGAGCGAGTATTCGTCCTGGCAAGCGACGAAGGCGTTGAGAAGCTCGGTTTTCGCGGTCCATTGCGCCTCGACGACGCGCCAAGCCGGCAGGTTGGAGCAGCCGACGTAACGGACCTTGCCCGCGCAAACGAGATCGTCGAGCGCGCGCAACGTCTCCTCGATCGGGGTGAGTGGGTCATATTGGTGAAGCTGGTATAGGTCGATCCAATCGGTCTTGAGGCGCTTGAGGCTCGCCTCCACGGCACGCAGGATGTAGCGGCGCGATCCGCCCTTCAGCCGGCCTGCATCGTCCATCGGCATGCCGAATTTCGTGGCAAGCACGATGTCCTTGCGGCGGTCGCCGAGGATTTGCCCAAGGAAATTTTCCGAGCCGCCCCGCTCGCCATAGGTGTCCGCCGTGTCGAAGAGCGTAATGCCGCAATCGAGCGCTTTGTGCACCACCTTGCGCGTCGCCTCGAGATCGATGCGCCCGCCAAAATTATTGCAGCCGAGGCCAACGAGCGAGACCCTGAGGCCCGATTTGCCGAGGTTGCGTTCCTGCATGGTGAAAGACCTCGCCGGCGCGGAGGTTCAGCGCAGATGCTCGCCGAAGAACGCCAGCGTGCGCTTCAAGGCGAGATCGGCGCTCGCTTTGTCGTGGCTGCCGCGCTCGTCGCAATTGAAGCCGTGATCGGCGTCGTAAACGTAAACGGGCATCGACGGATAGGCCTGCCTGATCTTGTTCACGTCGCTCATCGGGATGTGCTTATCCTTCTCACCGAAATGCAGGATGACCGGGACCTTCGGCTTCTCGCCGAGCATCGCCGCGATCCCGCCGCCGTAATAGCCGACCGCCGCCTTGATGCCGGGAACGCGGCAGGCCGACGCATAGGCGAGCGTGCCGCCCCAGCAATAGCCGACGACACCGACAGGCCCAGCGCTCGCGACCGCCTTCACCGCGGCCTCGATGTCGGCGAGCGTGTCGTCGAACTTGGTCTTGGAGCGGATATCGGCGCCCTTCGTGATGTCGTCTTGGGTGTAATCGAGCTCGATGCCCTTGCCGACGCGGTCGAAAAGCGCGGGCGCGATGGAAAGATATCCTTGCGCGGCATAACGGTCGGTGACGCTTTGGATGTGGTGGTTGACGCCGAATATCTCCTGCAGCACCACCATGGCACCCTTCGGCTTGCTGGCGGGCACAGCCTTGTAGGCCGAGATCGTCACACCGTCCTTCGCCGTCAGCTTCAACGTCTCGCCCATGCCCTTCATCCTGTCATCTCGTTGGAAATTCACGTTCGAGGCTCGGGGCGGAGCCGTATAAGCGCCTCTGCCGAGTCGCGGGGGACATTAGAGTATGATCCGCAAGAATGGGACCGATTTTTGCGATAGATGCTATGCGTGAAAAAGAGAAGGATTGTAGCGTCGATGTCGCTCGACGGCTGGCGCCGGGTAAGGCTTCGCGCAACAAAGCATGCAGAACATCGACCTCCTTGCCATCGTCACGAGGCCCGATTTCCCGAGTGGGAACGGCCCGATCGGCGATCATCTGGGCCTTGCCCGCTTTGCCAGTGAAAGGCCCGGCCTCGTGGTTCGCACGATCGTGCTCAACGATCGCGGCACGCACGTGCATATCGAGGCCGGCCATGCGCTGATCACGCAAGGTGAGGACGCGCCGATCGATCTCAACCGCCTTCGCCTCGTTCTCTACATGCCGATCTGCCTCGAGGTCGAGGAGACGAATCTCGCATCGATCTCCGCGAATGAGCCCTACCCCCTTTTCGCCGCGCAGCAATGGCGGCCGCTCACCGAATATCTCGAGCATAGGTTGCCGCGCCTGACGCGTTGCGTGAACACGCCCGGCGCCACTCGGTGCGCGAACAACAAGCTCATTCAGCTCGACGCGCTTTACCGCGCCGGTTTCCCGCCCCCGCTCACCGCCGTCTCCACGGGCTTTCCGAACGAAGGCGCTCTCGCGTCACGCACCTCGCTGGTGCGCAAGAACATCTCCGAAGGCGGGTGGAAATCGGCGACCGAGTTCAGTCCGGCGCGCCTTGTCGAAAGAGGCCCGCCGGACGATCTCCTGCCCGCCATCTGGCAAATCCCGCTTCAAGCCGATCACGAATATCGCGTCTATGTCATGGGCGAGGACGTCACTTTCGTGCGCCTCGAGCGCGATGCCGCGATCACCGATGTCAGGATGACGCGATCAGGTCGCCCGAAGGCGAGGATTGTCGAGGTGAGCGAAGCATGGAGAGCGCGGATGCTCGCCGCCGCCCGGGCCCTCGATCTCGATTATGCGGTCGTCGACGCCATGCCGGTTGCTGAGGGCCTTGCGGTTCTCGAGGTGAATGCGAATGGGGTGTGGTGGTTCTTGCCGGAAGATGTCGCGGGCGTGCTCGAGACACGCTTTCATGGCTTCATCGATGGGTTGATCGAGCAAGCGCGGCGTCGAGTCTCGGGCTTGCCCGGGCCTCGCTAAATGCGCGCACAAGATGCATGATGACGGCAATGACCGGGGGAGAGCTCGCAAGACGCCGGCGCCTTGAGCATGCCGGCTTCAGCTAGGCCCCGCTCGCGCCGGGGAGGACCTGATGAAGCAGCAATACACCGTCGGCATGAACATCGCAGGTCAGAGCCAAAGCGTGACGGTGGAAGCCGAGGACGCCTTGATCGCGGCGCTCAAGGTGAAGCAGGAACGGCCGGAGGCGGTGATCAACTATGTGCGCAAGCGCAACAAGCGCGGCGACCTGCGCCACCCCCATCAAGGCATAACGGCCACCACGAGGTGATGCGAAGATGCGAATTCTCACTGTAGCCGCCGCCCAGATGGGGCCGATCCAGAAGGCCGAGCCGCGCCAGGCGGTCGTCGCGCGCATGCTCGCCCTGATGGATGAAGCGAAAGCTGCGCGCGCGGACCTCATCGTCTATCCCGAGCTTGCGCTCACCACCTTTTTCCCGCGCTGGCCCATGAAGGATCAAACCGAGGTCGATGCCTGGTTCGAGCGCGACATGCCGAACGCGGCAACGCGACCGCTTTTCGAGCGTGCCTCGCAATTCGGGATTGCGATGTCCTTCGGCTATGCCGAGCTCACGCCGGATGGGCACCATTTCAACACCGCGATCCTCACCGACAAACGCGCGCGCATCATCGGCAAATACCGGAAGGTCCATCTGCCCGGGCATGCCGAATTCGACCCCAAGCGCAGCTTCCAGCATCTCGAGAAACGCTATTTCGAGCCGGGGGATCTCGGCTTTCCCGTCTGGCGGGCGCTCGGCGGCGTGATCGGCATGTGCATTTGCAACGATCGGCGCTGGCCCGAGACCTACCGCGTCATGGGGCTGCAAGGCGTCGAGATGGTCGTGCTCGGCTACAACACGCCTTCGGTGAACTCGCAGAATCAGGATGAGGGCGCGCCTAAGCGGCTGTTCCACAACCGGCTCAGCGTCCAGGCGGGCGCCTATCAGAACTCGACCTTCGTCGTCGCGGTCGCGAAGGCCGGCGTGGAAGACGGGCATCCGATGATCGCAGGCTCGCTCATCGTCGCGCCTGATGGCGAGGTCGTGGCGGAAGCGAAGACCGAAGGCGACGAGCTCCTCGTCCACGCTTGCGACCTCGACGACACGGCCTTCGGCAAGAACACGATTTTCGACTTTGCCCGGCATCGCCGGATCGAGCATTACGGCCTGATCACGAGCCGCGCGGGCGCCGTGGCGCCCGCTTGAGGCGGCGAAGCGCCGTCATCCTGTAGCGACGGCGCCGATCGCCATCGCGACCGCCGCTTGCGTCGGGTCGATCACCGGCACGCCGAGCGCCTCTTCCAAGGATCGGCGATGGCGCGCCATGCCGGCGCATCCCATCACGACGGCCTCCGCGCCGTCGAGATCGCGCAGCTTCTCGCCAACCGCGATCATGCGCGCGAGCGTTCCCTCGCCTGACGCCGTTTCGGCGACGCTCATCCCGAGCGGCCGCTCGCCCGCGAAGCGCTCCGTGAGGCCCATCTGGCGCAAATAGCGAAGATGGCGACGGATGGAGCGCGCGCTGATGGCGATCACGCCGAAACGCTCGGCGCGCGCGAGCGCGGTGAGCACGGCGCATTCGGCGATGCCGAAGACCGGGCGTGAGGAGGCCTGCCGACAGGAATGCAGGCCGGGGTCGCTGTAGCAGGCGATCACGAAAGCCGAGGACGCATTGTCCTTCTCGACGAGGCGACGAAGGGGCGCGACGACGTCATCCGCATCGGCTTGCGTCTCGATGCCGAAGGGGCCCTCGGCCAAGGTCGAGCAGGTGATCTGAGGCCCCTCCTTGAAGGAGAGACATGAGAGCGCCTCTTCGAGGCCGCGCGTCACCGCCTCGTTCGAATTCGGATTGATGACCGAGATGATGGGCGAAACTCCGTTGCGCATCGCGCACTCGCTTTCTTATCGACCCTGTGATCCACGCCAATGGGCTTGCGGCGACCCGCGCCCGCACGTAGCAAGGCTCGAGCGGAAGAGGCCGCCGAGGAGGGCCCAAGATGAGTGAAGCTTACGACACCGTCATTCGCGGCGGAAGGGTCGCGACCGCAAGCGACGTGTTCGATGCCGACATCGGGATCACCGGCGAAAGCATCGCCGCGATCGGCAAGGGGCTCATCGCCGGCAAGCGCGAGATCGACGCGCGCGGCAAGCTCGTGCTGCCGGGCGGCGTCGACAGCCATTGCCACATCGAGCAGCTTTCGGCGAACGGCAAGCTCAACGCCGACAGTTTCGAGAGCGCGACGATTTCCGCCGCTTTCGGCGGCACGACGACGGTCATTCCCTTCGCCGCCCAGCACCGCGGCATGAAGCTTCGCGAGGTCGTCTCCGATTACCACAAGCTCGCCGAGCGCGGCGCCGTCATCGACTACGCCTTCCACATGATCATCGCCAATCCGACGCGCGAGACGCTCGATGAGGACATACCGGCACTCGTCGAGAAGGGGCATTCCTCGCTCAAGGTCTTCATGACTTACGACCGGCTGAAAGTCGATGACGAGGAGCTGCTCGACGTGCTCGCGGTCGCGCGCAAATCCCGCGCCATGGTTTGCGTCCACGCCGAGAACCACGGCCTCATCTCCTGGACGGTGAAGCGTCTTTTGGCGCGTGGCCACACCGCTCCAAAATTCCATGCGGCGAGCCATGCGCGCACCGCCGAAGCCGAGGCCATCAACCGCCTGATCGAGATGGCGGCGCTCATCGATCAGCCGATCATGATCTACCATGTCTCGACGGCCGAAGGCGCTGCCGTGATCCGGGCGGCACGCGGGCGCGGCATCAAGCTCTTCGCGGAAACCTGCCCGCAATATCTCTTCCTCACCGAGCAGGATCTCGACCGGCCGGGCGTGGAAGGCGCGAAATGGATGTGCAGCCCGCCGCTTCGCCTTGCCTCGGATCAGGAGGCGTTGTGGCGCGCCATCTCATTGTCCGACATCCAGACCGTCTCGTCCGATCACGCCCCCTACCGCCTTGACGCCGACGGCAAATATCCTTCCGGCGCTGCCTCGACCTTCAAGGAGATCGCGAACGGCATGCCGGGAGTGGAGGCGCGCCTCCCCCTCCTCTTCGACGCCATGGTCTCGAAGGGGCGGCTGGGTTTGAGGAAATTCGTCGAGGTCACGGCGACCATGCCCGCGCATATCTACAACCTCGCGCGCAAGGGCTCGATCGCCGTCGGCATGGACGCGGATATTGCGATCTGGGACGCCGACCGCACGGTCACCATCGAGGACCGCATGATGCACGATCGCGCCGGCTATTCGCCCTATGCCGGGCGCCAATTGCGCGGCTGGCCGACGCAAGTGCTCTCGCGCGGACGGACGGTCATTGAGCGCGGAGCGCTCAAGGTCGGCAAGGGCACGGGAAAATTCCTGGCGCGCGATGGCGGCGAGGCGGCAACGCCGGCGCATGACACCGCGGATAGCGGCGCCGCGACTTGGCGCTCATATGTGCTTTGAGAAGAGCTTCGCGGCCCTCGCTTCGTCGAGCGTGGACCATCGGTGACCTTGAGCTTGGGCGATTGAGAGGCTGAAGCAGACATTCGCTCCCACACGGTCACGTGGCAGCTCTCGACCCAAGTCTGTCATCGCGCGGCTTCTGAGCCATTCCCGAAAGCAGACGTTCACCGTGCTGCCTCACCGGCAGAATTGCGCCCTAGTCGGCCGCTCAACCGAAGTTCGTCTCTGCTCGAAAGCGGACGTCAACTTGGCTACGACCCGGTTAACCAGACTTTAGCCAAGGGGCCGCCGTCACTCACTCGACGGTCCCCGACTTATGATGTGGGTCCCAATCGAGGCCTGAACTACACAGCACCACTGAGGCTGGTTGTCGTGGCGTTCTCACGCGACGCAGGCAAGGGCTCGGCCTCTCTTTGGCGCTTCCCAGAGCGTTCAATGGACAATGCTGAAGCCAGACCAATGAACGCGCACGCAAGCAGAGGCGCAGTATAACTGTCTAACCACCATTCAGCGACTCCGACAGACCATGGCCCCAGCAACACGCCGATCGCACGGGCACCCATCAATGTGCCGACGTTCTTCCCAACGTTCACCGCGCCGCAAATTTCCGACACGATCGGTGCGGACAATGCTAACACGCCGCCGTAAGTTAGCCCAAATACGGCTACCGCGCACCAGATCAACCAGTGCATTGACGCCAGTGCAATACCCATCATTGCGACGGCCGTGATAAAAGCACACAGAGAAGCGGTGTGGCAGGCTCCCATTCGTTGGGCGAAAGGTGCAACGAGGAACCGTCCGGCTGTGCTGCCGAGACCAAGAAGGCTGATCAGTTCCACACCCTCCTTTGCCGTCCAGCCGTGCCACAGTGAAATGCTCACGAGATGAGCGAACGGGACGAAGAACATGATAGCGAACAACACCTGTCCAATAAACGCCCAACGAAAATTCACATTTGTGCGTAGGGCCGAAACGCCTGTCGGAGGCGGCGCTTTCTGAACAACGCCTTTCAATGCCAATACTGGCAAGATGCCAATGACCGCGAATGCCGCCATCGCCTGCAATGTCACTTGCACGTTCGAGATCTGGTAGAGCCACGAGATCGCCCCAGGAAGTAGCATTGAGCCGAACCCGATACCGGCTGAGGTGATGCCGGCCGCGACGATTTTCTTGTCCGTGGTGAGCACCTGCACCGCTGCCGTCACCGGCGCATATGTCAGACCGACGCCGGAGCCGATCCCAATGATATAACCAACAGCGAAGACCAACTCCGAGGTGGCGAGGCTCGCGATCAAGAAACCAGCGGCCGAAATCAGCGAGCCAACGGTGACCACGATTGGAGTTCCATATCGGTCCGCGGCGGCGCCGGCGAGGCTGCCGATTGAGAAGTAGATCGCTCCCCCGATCGAGAAGCAGGCCGCGAAGTGCCAGACAGGCACGGCAAAACGATCCGCCAGGAAGGGAAAGATGACCGGCATGCCATAGGTAAGCCCCCAGCATACCAGGAGCAACAGACAGCCGCAGGTGGCAATCCACAGCTCCCCGGCGGAGTTTCCTCGAGTTATGGTCATCATCGGACTTTCCAGTGCGCAGATAAAGAGTGAGAGACCAGCTGGCCACCACCGTGCAAAATGGAGAATGTGCGCTCAGCCTTCTTCGAAATCGCGGGGATCGGGGGCGGGTCCACCGACCTTCAAAGTTGTCCCAACGTGCTTCACGGAAGGCGCAGAGTTAACGTGGCGTCGGGCGTGGTCGGCGCGAGCAATTTCCATGCCTCATTTGGTCGCCTGGCCGGGATGAACTCCCGCATTGTGGCATCCCTCAATCGAACCGTCGTTCCGGGGAGCGTCTCCCAACAACCCCTCGCCTTCATGATCATCGTTACGTCGCCTGCGTGACGTCGCAACGCCCCCGATCGGCCGGATGCACGGGAGGCTTCCTTGAACGGCCTGGAGGCCATTTTTTGGGCCTGTACGGCGCACCGGGGCGATAGCGGTCATTTCGCTTAGACCTAAGGCCCTTGCCGCCACGGATTCCAGGACTCGTCCGAATCGTCTGGCCGCCCGGTGGAAATCAAATGACGCCCGATCGACGCTCGATCGAATAGGATGACCGCATGGCCATCTTCATCAAATATTGGCTTGCTTCCACTTCGCACGTGGACCCGCAATGCATCCTCCGAAAGTTCGACGCTGACGACTTCGGCTGGATTAATAAGCGCATTCGGCATTTCGATCACCTTGTGGCTAGCAGAGTGTGGTTGGCACACAAAAGGACTGGAACTCCTGCCATCGCGTCTTCCGGATCGAGCTGCGGCCCCTTGCGCGGGGCTGCTGTAAAGAGCGAGAGAGAGTAGACGCGAGATTTGGTTTCGGCCTACCCTGTTTGAGGTAGGGCGGTGCGCCGGGGCCATTCATAAATTGGCTTCGTCGGCTCCAAGTGCGGTCATTCACCGTCCACGGAGGCAGCGATGCTCCGAGTGGAGTGCGTAAGGGACGCCGCGGAAGGCATCACGACGGCAGCGTTGCTCGGCCAAGGCTGGGAGGAGGCGCTGCACCGTTTCGCCTATGCTTCGGGGGCCCATGGCGCGGTGTTGATGCGCAACCGCCCCGACCGCGTGCTCGCGTGGATGTTCAGCGAAGATGTGGCCGAGACGGTTTCGGCATACGCGGCCGGACGCGCGCCGTCGAACTCTCGCTACCGCCACGTCAGGCTGGGTCCGCGGCTGGGGTTTCGCGTCGATCACGATGACTACCGCCAAGACCAGCTGGACCGCGATCCGTATTATCAAGAATTCCTTCGGCCAGCAGGGTTCTTCTGGCACGCCAATGCGGCCCTGACCTTTGGCCGCGAGGAGTACGTCGAGCTCAGCCTCAAGCGGCGCGCTGAGGCTGGCCCTTATGACCGGGAGGACGCGCTCGCCCTAGATGCCGTGGTGCCCGAGTTGCGCGCGGCGGCGAGGCTCGCGACGCGCGCGCTGGACTCGGAAGCGACCGGGGTATCGACGCTGTTGCGCGATCGCGGCGACCCCCTCTACCAGCTCGACACGATGGGCCGCGTGCTATCCACCGAAGCCCTCAAGACATTGGACCAGGCGGAGAACCCGATTACCGTCATCGGACGCCGACTTCGAGCCCGCGACCCGAGCGTGCAGCCGGCGCTCGACCGCGCCGTGGCGATGGCAGTTGCGAGGCCCGGAGTGACAACGCTCGCTCCACTCACCCGCGACAGCAAGCGCCGCCATTTCATGCAGATCGTTCCGGTCCCGGGCCGCGCTCGGGACATCTTCCACTCCGCTGCCGCGATCGCGGTGCTGATCGACGTGCGCAGCCCGCCACGCCATCGCGGCCTCGACGCCTCGACCATCGGCTGCGCTCTCGCGTTGACGGATCGCGAAGCCGCTGTGGCGTGCCTCCTCGCTGAGGGACTGGCACCTGCGGATATTGCGGCGCGGCTTCGGATGCAGCCTTCTACCGCGCGGGTGCATCTGCGAAGCATCTTCGAAAAGACAGGCACGAAGCGGCAAGCCGAGCTCGTCGCCTTTCTGGGACATCTGCGCCCGTGAGCCTTCGGAAGAGCATCCGTGGCCTGGCCGTTTAGAGGATGCCCATGGCGGATGATCTATCGTCGAATCCAACCTTTACCGCCCTTCCATCAAAGGCAGGCTCCGAATGGTATGTTCTGGTTTCATGGCATGATGGGCGTGTGCCCGAGCATGTGACAGGCTTCCAGTCCGAAGACGACGCGAGAGCTTGGATCATCAAAGAATCCGCCAACTGGCTCAAAAAGAGAGGCGGCTCGACGGCGCCGTGACCGACCGTCCTGACAGCGCTGCACGCGATCCCTCATGGGTTAATGGCTTGCCTTCCTCCGATCCTGCGCCAAATTAAGACCGTTGCAGGCGGATGACATGATGTCGCTGGTGGGCGCGGATACGCGATCTCATCACCACGTCGATGGGGGCCGCCGGGAGTCTATTCAACGGCATGGTCACGTCCTCGCGCCATGTCGCTGACCCGACGGCCTTACCGGCGGGGCTCGCTTCCTTACCCTCGGCTGGCCCTCTTCCCATTAAAGACGACGAAAGATCCCAACGACTTCTTTAATTCCACAGTTTTGCTGCTCCGCGACATCGGCGAAACCCATGAGTGGGAAATTACCGTCATGGGTGAGGGAGAGAAGCTGATGAGCCGGTTTGCTTTCCGGGGTAGTAGACGCGAGGCCGACGATATGGCTATCCGGAGCAGGTTGTCATTTGAGGTTAAATTGGAGGCCATTGCGCGTAACGTGAAGGCGCGCCCGGCGACCGAACCTGCGCGCCAAGGATGAAGGATTCGGGCCTCAGGAGGAATCAAATGGCTGATCGGTCCGTCGCCGTGGCTTCCCTGGTTCTCGCTGTCTTTTTGCTCTGCGGTTGCCAATCGACGCAGCACAGCAGCGCAGAACTCGCCCAGATCTGCGCCGTCCCGGAAAATAGACTGCCGACTCCCGGAAATCTCTATTACGACGAATGCCAGGCAATCCATCCTTCATCTGCACATAGCCTCGCGAGAAGATATTTCCGGGAAGCGCCCGTGGGGTATTGAAGTTTACGGGGCAGGATTTCGCACCCCAACTGGTGAGACTACCGCTTCGGCTGTCCTGCCATCAGCGCTTAGCGGCTGGCCTCTTTGGGTGATGCGGCGCGCCGGAGCGGACATTCGCGCCCGCGTAGCGCCGTGGCAGTTTACGACGCCGATCTGCCGGTCCAGCGGGCCGCGAAGTTCGAGTTGATCATCAACCTCACCACCGCCAAAGCCATGGGGCTCACAGTTCATGAATCGATCCTCGCCAGTGCCGACGAGGTGATCGAGTGAGGCAGCGGGACCTGGGTTTGAAGGTCCGGAATCCACCCATGGCCGCCGAAAGCACCTCACCGGCGTAGCGTCCGCTTTCGAGAGCCGCCGAATTGGCTGCTACCAGCCGAAGTTGGCGCAGTCCTGCCGGTGAGGCAGTACGGCGAACGTCTGCTTTCCGGGAATGGCTCAGAAGCCGCCCGATGGCAGGCTTGGGTCGAGAGCTGCCACGGCGCTGAGCAGCCGTGAATGTCCGCTTCGACATGTCGATTGCCGAAAGCCGCCAGTTCGCTTTCGGCCAACTCAAGCCAAAAACTGAATGGCCGATTTCAGCGAAGGCCGGCTCGGAAGCGGACCGTCGCAAATCCACCCAACTCGACCGGTCGGGTCCCGAGGCGCTCTGTCTGCTTTCCGGGAGTCGACTAGACGGCGACGGTGACCGAAATGGGCGCGGAGCGGAACGGCCGGAACCCAGCCAGCAGTTTTGCATGTTGGCAATAGGTCACTTGGGACCGTCGACCGACCGCGATGCGATCAGCGATTTGATTGGCTCCGCCTCTGCAAGCGTCGCCGGATTGTAGATCATCGACCTTGGCCTCATGGAGCGGCGTCTTCACCTTGTCGGGCGGCGGGTTGGCGTCCTCGGCGTCACTGAGCGGAACGAGGCGGCGCTGTCTCCGGCGTCGGCGCGTCCGAGCACCGCGAGATGCATTTGTCGCCGGAGGGTAAAACCGAGCTTGCGGTAGAGGGCGATCGCCGCATGGTTTGAGCTGAAGACATGTAGAAACGGGACTTCGGACCGCGCGGCGATCGAAGAGGCTAGCGTTCCGACGAGATCGACCGCGAAGCCGTGTCCGCGATACGCAGGCTCGACGCAGACCGCGCTGATCTCGGTGAAGCCGTTGAGACGCATGCGCCCGCCGGCCATGGCGACCAACATGCCTCGCAGACGAATTCCGATGTAGTCGCCAAGCTCGATGGTCCGAGCGCCAAAAGGTCCGGGTTGAGTCACGCTCGCGAGCGCGAGCATGTCGGGAACATCCGCGGCGCCAAGCGCCACGATCGGAGCCCCAGGCCGCACCACGCAAGCGTTGGCATCCGCCAAGACCATCTGGTCGACGGAGTCTCGCCGGACCACCGTGAACGCTGACGGAGGCTC
>DASZIL010000083.1:0-35584 GCA_035949255.1 Beijerinckiaceae bacterium
CATATCGAAGCCATCGCCGAGGCGGTGAAGGGCAAGGAGCCGCGCGCCGTGCCGAAGATCACGCCCGCGCTTCGGCTCTCCGGCCTCGAGCCGTTCACGCTGACGAAGGACATCCCCTTCGTCAATGCGGGCGAGCGCACCAACGTCACGGGCTCAGCGCGCTTTCGCAAGTTGATCACGGCGGGCGATTTGGCCGCCGCGCTCGACGTGGCGCGCGATCAGGTCGCGAACGGCGCGCAGGTGATCGACGTCAACATGGATGAGGGCCTCCTCGATTCGCAAAAAGCGATGGTGGAGTTCCTCAGCCTCGTCGCCTCCGAGCCCGACATCTCGCGCGTGCCCGTGATGGTCGATTCCTCGAAATTCTCCGTCATCGAGGCGGGGCTCAAATGCCTGCAAGGCAAGGGCATCGTGAACTCCATTTCGCTGAAGGAGGGCGAGGAGAAGTTCATCGCCGAGGCGCGCCTCGTGCGCCGCTATGGCGCGGCCGTCGTCGTCATGGCCTTCGACGAGAAGGGCCAGGCCGATACCGCGGAGCGCAAGATCGAGATTTGCTCGCGCGCCTACAAGATCCTCACCGAGAAGGTCGGTTTTCCGCCCCAGGACATCATCTTCGATCCGAATATCTTCGCGGTCGCCACGGGCATCGAGGAGCACGACAATTACGGCGCGGATTTCATCGCGGCGGCAAGCGCCGTGCGCAAGAGGCACCCGCTCGTCCATATTTCGGGCGGCGTCTCGAATCTCTCCTTCTCGTTTCGCGGCAATGAGCCGGTGCGCGAGGCGATGCACGCCGTGTTCCTTTACCACGCGATCAAGGCCGGCATGGACATGGGTATCGTGAACGCGGGCCAGCTCGCCGTCTATGATGAGATCGAGCCGGAGCTGCGTGAGGCTTGCGAGGACGTGGTGCTCAATCGCCGCCGCGAAGGAGCGGACGCGAGCCCCACCGAAAGGCTTCTCGCGCTCGCCGAGCGCTTCCGCGGCAAGGGCAAGGCGGCAACCGAGAAGGATCTGTCCTGGCGCCAATGGGGCGTCGACAAGAGGCTCGAGCACGCGCTCGTCAACGGCATCACCGATTTCATCGAGGCCGACACCGAGGAGGCGCGGCTTGCGGCCAAGCGTCCGCTCGACGTCATCGAAGGCCCGTTGATGGCCGGCATGAACGTGGTGGGCGATCTCTTCGGCGCGGGCAAGATGTTCCTGCCGCAGGTGGTGAAATCAGCCCGCGTGATGAAGCAGGCGGTCGCCTATCTTCTGCCCTACATGGAAGAGGAGAAGAGGGCGAGCGGGCTTTCGGCGCGCTCGGCCGCGGGCCGTATCGTGATGGCGACCGTCAAGGGCGATGTGCACGACATCGGCAAGAACATCGTCGGCGTCGTTCTCCAATGCAACAACTACGAGGTGATCGACCTCGGCGTCATGGTCCCGGCGAGGAAGATTCTCGATGTGGCGCGCGAGAAGAAGGCCGATCTCATCGGCCTCTCGGGCTTGATCACGCCCTCGCTCGACGAGATGTGCTTCGTCGCTTCCGAGATGGAGCGCGAGGGCTTCGACATCCCGCTGCTCATCGGCGGGGCCACGACGAGCCGCGTGCACACGGCGGTGAAGATCCATCCGAATTACGCGCGCGGCCAGGCGATCTACGTCAATGATGCGAGCCGTGCCGTGGGCGTCGTCTCCGCGCTTTTGTCGGGTGAGCAAAAGGCGCCCTATGTCGCGACCGTGCGTGCCGAATACGCCAAGGTCGCCGACGCGCATGCGCGCGCCGAGGTCGACAAGACGCGGCTCTCGCTGGAGAAGGCGCGCCGCAACGGGCTGAAGCCCGATTGGGCAAGCTATCAGCCACCATCGCCCTCTTTCGTCGGCACGCGCGGCTGGCGTGACGTCGATCTTGCCGAGCTTGTTCCGGTGATCGATTGGACGCCCTTCTTCCAGACCTGGGAGCTGAGGGGTCGCTTCCCCGAGATTTTATCGGATGAGAAGCAGGGCAAGGCCGCGCGCGAGCTTTACGAGGACGCGCGCGCGATGCTCGAGCGTATCGTGAAGGAGCGCTGGTTTCGCCCGAATGCCGTCGTCGGCTTCTGGCCGGCGAATGCGGTGGGCGATGATATTGCGCTTTATGCGGATGAACGGCGCGAGGAACGCCTCGCCACGCTCTTCACCTTGCGCCAGCAGCTCGTGAAGCGGGACGGGCGCCCCAATCTCGCGCTTGCCGATTTCGTCGCGCCGCGCGAGACCGGGCTTGCCGATTTCGTCGGCGGCTTCGTTGTCACGGCGGGCGTCGAGGAAACCCTCATCGCGGAGCGTTTCGAGCGCGCCAATGACGATTACGGCTCCATCCTCGTGAAGGCGCTCGCCGACCGCATCGCCGAAGCCTTGGCGGAGCGCATGCATCAACGGGTCCGCAAGGAACTCTGGGGCTACGCGTCCGATGAGGCCTTGTCGAATGAGGAGCTGATCAGGGAAGGCTACCGCGGCATTCGCCCGGCGCCCGGCTATCCGGCTCAACCCGACCACACCGAGAAAGAGACGCTTTTCCGGCTGCTCGGGGCGGAGAGCGAAACAGGCGTCAAGCTCACCGAAAGCTTCGCCATGTGGCCTGGCGCCTCGGTCTGTGGCCTCTATCTTTCCCATCCGGACGCCCATTACTTCGGCGTCGCCAAGATCGAGCGCGACCAGGTCGAGGATTATGCGAGCCGCAAGGGCTGGTCGATCGGCGAGGCCGAGCGCTGGCTCGCGCCGATCCTGAACTACGAGCCCTCCGCTTACGCGGCACGGGTTGCGGCCGAATAGCGCGGCTGCGATAAGCGAACCCTACTCAACCTCCAGCAAGCTCGAGTTTCGCGCATGCCGCAACGCAACGAACGTGGCCGCTCTCGCCTTCGATTCGAGGACGCGCGCTTCCTTACAGGCAAGGGGCGCTATGTCGACGATCTCGAGGCGCCGGACGCGCTCCACGGCGAGGTGCTGCGCTCGCCCTTCGGCCATGCGCTGATCCGCTCGATCGACGTCTCGGCGGCCTCCTCCATGCCGGGCGTCAAGGGCGTCTTCACCGCGCAAGATCTGCGCCAGGATGGGCTCGGGCATCTTTCCTGCGCCGTGAAGGTCGCGACGCTTGCCCCTCTCATCATCCCGCCCCGTCCGGCTCTCGCCGAAGGGTGCGTGCGCCATGTCGGTGATCCCGTTGCCTTCGTGGTGGCGCGCAGCAAGGATGAAGCGCGCGACGCAGCCGAGCGCATCGTGGTCGAATATGAGGAGCTTCCCGCGGTCACGGAGGCGGGGGCGGCAATCGAGCCGGGCGCGCCGCTTCTCTGGAAGGAAGCGCCTGGCAACATCGCCTTCCGCTTCCAGAAGGGAGACCAGGCCGCGGTCGCGGCCGCTTTCGCTTCGGCCACGAGGATCGTCGAGCTCGATCTCGTGAACAATCGCGTCGTCGCGGCGCCGATCGAGCCGCGCGCCGCCATCGGCAGCCATGATGCGCGAGAGGAGAGCTTGCGCCTCGTGCTCACCGGGCAGGGGGTGCATGGCATCCGCGATCAGCTCGCGCGGGACGTGTTTCACATGCTGCCCGAGCGCATCCACCTCGTCGCGCCCGATGTCGGCGGCGGCTTCGGCGCCAAGAATTTCCTCTATCCGGAATGGGTGCTGGTGCTGTTCGCGGCGCGCCGGCTTGGCCGCGAGGTGAAATGGGTCTCGAGCCGCAACGAGGATTTCCTCTCCTCCGCGCAAGGGCGCGACAACGTCACGCGCGCGCGCCTCGCGCTCGATGCGAAGGGGCGTTTCCTCGCGCTCGATGTCTCGACGCTTGCCAATATGGGCGCCTATATCTCCTCCGCCGGGCCCGGACCCTCCACCAATTCGTCCTCGACCGCGCAGGGAGGTGTTTACGACATCCCCGCGGTCTTCATGGATGTGCGCGGCGTCTTCACCAACACGGTACCGATCGATGCCTATCGCGGCGCCGGTAAGCCCGAGGCGAATTACGTCATCGAGCGGCTGATCGATCTCGCGGCGCGTGAGATGGGCGTGGCGCCGGCCGAGCTTCGCCGCCGCAACATCATCAGCCAAGTCCCTTATCGCTCGGCGCTCGGCATGCAGATCGAGGAAGGGGAGTTCGCCGAAAACCTCGAGAAGGGGCTGGCGCTCGCCGATCACAAGGGCTTCGCGGCGCGGCGCGCCGAGGCCAAGCGACGCGGTAAGCTGCGCGGACTTGGGCTTGCCTGCTATCTCGAGACCTCGCGCGGCCAGCCAGGCGAATCCGCCGGCGTGCGTTTCGAGGCCGACGGTCAGGTGGCGCTCGTTCTCGGTACGCAATCGAACGGCCAAGGCCACGAGACGAGCTTTCCCCAAATCGCCGCCGATCTTCTCGGCCTTCCGATCGAGCGTTTCCGGCTCGTGCAGGCGGACACGCGGCTCGTGCCGAAGGGCGCCGGCCATGGCGGGGCGCGCTCGCTGCACATGGGTGGCGCCGCCCTCGCCAAGGCGATCGACAAGGTAATCGCGAAAGGCCGCCTCATCGCGGCCCAGCTCCTGCAATGCAAGGCGGAAGACCTCGTTTTTTCGGAGGGAGCCTTCACCTTCGTGGATGCCAAGGACCGTCGGGGCCTCGACCTTCTTTCGGTCGCGCGCGCCGCGCTCGATCCGGCGCAGCTTCCGCCCGGCATGGAGCCCGGGCTCGACTGTCATGTCGACGATCCGCTCGATCTCTTCACCTTTCCGAACGGCTGCCATGTGGCGGAGGTCGAGATCGACCCCGATACGGGGCAAGTCACGCTCGCGCGCTACGTCGGCGTCGATGATTTCGGCATCTTGATCAACCCCATGCTCACGCTCGGCCAGGTGCATGGCGGCTTGGCGCAAGGGATCGGCCAGGCGGTTCATGAGCACACCGCATATGAGGAGGGTTCGGGCCAGCTCGTGAGCGCCTCCTTGATGGATTACGGGTTGCCGCGCGCCGACGACCTTCCCGATTTCGGCATCGGCTTCAACGAGGTGCCGACGAAGGCGAACCCGCTCGGCGTCAAAGGATCGGGACAGGCTGGATGCATCGCGGCGCCGCAGACGGTGATGAACGCCATCCTCGATGCGCTCGGCCCGCTCGGCATCACCCGCCTCGACATGCCGGCGACGCCGCGGCGAATCTGGGAGGCGATCCAGCAATCGCCGGCCGCCGGGAAAACGACGGAAAAACGATAACATTTTCTATTATACGCGTGACAAATGCTGCTCAGGCTTTTAGGCATGCGCCAACCCGCCGCCCGAGGCGTGCGTCGCATCACCCGCGAGGAGAGTGCCACGGACCAGCTTCCCGAACGCGATTGGCTTTTCCCCGTGATCCTCGCGACGCTTCTCGTCGGGAGCGCGGTCTCCTTCGCGCTCGCCTATGCGGGCGGCCATATCGTGCAGCATCAGGAGCTGAAGATCTCCTCCGAGCACGCCACGCCCCGGGGCGCGGGCGCGGAGCCCATGGTGCTGAGGGTGCACGGACCGAGCGGAGAGTGAGCGCGGCAGAGGCTTTCAGGCGTCATGTGCCGGATGCCCGTCGCGACCGTGTCGGCGAGGGACCCTAGCGCCTTCTGGGAAAGCGTCTACGCAGCGCTTCGGTGCGATTGAGCCGCGCGCGCGAGCGCGAGCCGGAAACCAAGGGCCTGAGCGACCTTTGCGATCGTTCCCAGCTCAGGATTTCCTTCCCCGCTAAGAGCCTTGTAGAGGGCTTGGCGGGTCAGTCCCGTCCTGCGCGCCAGATCGGTAATCCCACGGGCGCGAGCGACGACGCCGAGCGCATTCGCTTGCTGATCAGCTTGTCCCCTTACGGATAGCCGTGCTGCGGTCCCCTCCATCTTTTTGTTACTTCCGCGCTTCCACCACAAGCGCTTGCAACGGCGCTTTGAAGGGCCCCTTGCCGAAGCGCTCGGTGATCATGGCCGCGACAGCCTCGGTCGCTGCCTGAAGCCCGCCAGGCTCGAGCGTCTCGATTTCCGCGCCGAGCGGTGAGCCCTGGCACATGCCGAGGGCAGGGCCGCGCGCGTCCGGCGCATGGCCGGCGAGGGCGACCGTCTCGATCATGCAATCGGTGAAACCGGCGGCGTTGAGATCGGCGCGGATCTTCTTCTCATCGTGGTAGCCGCAAGGCACACGCTCCATGAACCAGGACGGATGTTTCGGATGCCGCCTTCTGAGGCCGGCAACCGCCGTTTCGATGACCGGAACCGTCTCGATCCGGTCCCAGACATTGAAAATCAGCCGTCCTCCGGGCTTGAGGACACGCCTCGCTTCCCGAAATCCTTGCGCCTTGTCGGGAAAGAACATCACGCCGAATTGGCAGACCACGGCGTCGAAGCTGTCATCTCGAAAAGGCAGGGCTTGCGCGTCCGCCTGCTTGAACTCGACGCGTCCCACACCCGGCTTCTTGGCGGCGTGATCAAGCATGGGTTGATTGAGGTCGGTCGCGGTGATGCGCACCGCGGGCGGAAGCCCGGTGGCGAGCGCTTGCGTGACGATGCCGGTGCCGGCCGCGGTTTCCAAGAGCTCGCCCTTGGTCATGCCGGAAAGCCGTTTCGCCAAATCACCCGCATAGGGCGCAAAGAGCAGCGCGCCCATGTGCTCGTCATAGAGTTGTGGAATGGAACCGGTGAAGGCCGTGTCGTTCTGCGCCATGGATGATCCCTCCCTTGGTCGTCTCGCGCCTGGAGCCCTTGGCGCTCGCGGCAAGAATTCAGGTCCGCTTGTTGCTCGCATGATATTTTCTTGCCCGATTTTCATGGTTCAATTTTCCTGGAACAATATCGATGTTGATTTCGGATGAATAGACGTTACGAGTGATGAAGCGTGCTGTCGTGGTCGGCGCGGATCATTCGTTTTCGTTGTACGATGAACCGGAAGATGAAAACAAAAGGGAAGGAAACGCCATGACCCATTCCGGGAGTTGCTTTTGCGGCGCGGTCGAGATCGAGGTCACAGGTTCACCCGAGGCCATGGGCTATTGCCATTGCCGTTCCTGCCGCTCCTGGTCCGGAGGGCCGGTGAATGCCTTCAGTCTCTGGAAGCCCGAGGCCGTGCGGGTCACCTCGGGAGCCGAGCATGTCGCGACCTTCGCCAAGACACCGATGAGCGAACGCCAGTATTGCGCGAAATGCGGTGGGCACCTGATGGCCAATCACCCCCCGCTCGGGCTCGTCGATGTGTTCGCGGCCACGCTCCCGACGCTCGATTTCGTTCCGGGCGTTCACGTCAACTACGCCGAGACCGTGATGCCGATGCGAGACGGTCTGCCGAAGCTCAAGGATTTTCCGGCGGAGTTCGGCGGTTCCGGCGACGTCATCTCGGAATAAGCCAAGCACCGTACGGAAGGCGGACGACCGGGCTTGCGGAGAAAGCACGCTCTAAGAGCGGGAAGCCGCTTGTGCCGCGGGCTCGTGCCGCTCCCAATAATGGTGGGAATATTGTTCGCGGCATGCCTCTCTCAATCGCTCCTCGGGGCGAAGGTCGGCGCTCGCGCGTCCAGGCGCCAGCGCCGACAGATCCATGGGTGCGCGGCCCGAGATGATCCATTCGGCCAGCACTTCGCCGACCGCGGGCGCGATCGAAAGCCCGCCCACGCAGCATCCGCCCGCGATGAAAAGCCCGCGCACCTCGGGCACGGGACCCACCACATGCTCGCCGTCGGCCGTCATCGTCGGCAGCCCGCCCCGATGCTCGCGAAGCGCGAGATCCCGTCCGAGCCCCGCAAAGACGGGAAGCTGCTCGCGCACGCTCTCGGCGAGGCCGCGCAGCACTTCGAGGTCGAGCGTCATGTCCTTGATATCGAAAGAGGGTGCAAGCCGCGTCATGTCGTATTGGATCGGGTTCTTCTCATAGCCGCCGAGCATGAGCCCGCCGTTGTCCGGCCGGACATAGACATTCGCATCGATGATGCGCGTGATCGGCTGGTTCGGCTCGACGCCATCGAGGGGTTCGGTGATGAGGAGCTGATGTCGCGTCGGCACCAGGGGAACGCTGGACGATGCGAGCGAAGCCACCTGCCTTGTCCAGGCTCCGGCGGCATCGACCACGAAGCGGCATGAAATCTCGCCCTTGTCCGTGCTCACCCCCTTGACCGCCCCGTCCTTGACGGTGATGGCGTCAACTCGCGTGCGCGGCAGCATCGCGGCGCCGAGCTTTCCCGCCGCTCTCGAATAACCGACGGGGATTTGCGCGGGCTCGAGGTAGAGGTCGGTCGGCGAGAAGGTCACGGCGCGGATGCCCGGCGTCTCGAGGAAAGGCATCTTCCTTCTCGCCTCCTCGAGCGAGATGAAGTCGAGCTCGACCCCGAGGCGCCGCCCCCGCGCGACCTCCGCCTCGAGCTGCGCTTCATGCTCGGGGAGGCGCGCGATCTTGAGCGCTCCCGGCTGATGATAGGTCAAGGGCTCGCCGGTGTCCTTCGTGAAAGTCTCGATTTTCCTGACCGCCAGCCTCGCAAGCCTCGTCATGAGCTCGCTGCGCCGCACTTGCGAAGTCAGCCCCGCGGCCCGCGGCGAGGTTTGCGAGGCAAGATCATGCATGTCGACGAGCGCGACGGCGAGCTTTTGCGCCTTCGCCAGATGAAAGGCGACGCTCGATCCGAGCGCTCCTGAACCGATCACGACCACCTCGGTTTCGCTGATCATCTCGTTCCTCGTCCTCGTCGCTTCTCGTCTTTCATCGACCATCTATTCGCCGACCTGCCAAGTTGCCAGGATGGTCGGTCAGGTATTCGTTTCAAATCGGAACCGGGCGTTGTCAGTTGTTCTCTCATGCAGGCGCTTACCGACTTCAACAAAACAGGTTGCCCATCTTCTATGATTTCCATCCTTATCGCCAATGTACAAATCTGCCGTTCACGATTGAAATAATTCTGGACATATCCGTGAAGAGTTTGCTTTGATCCACATTCACGTGAGCACGCCAATTCTTTTCTGGCCCGACCGGCGCTGAAGCAGGACGGAGGCTGAACCGAATCGCGAGAGCGAGCGGAAGAGGGCGAGGGGTCAAAATTCGGCTCACCCAGCGGGAGGAGATACGTCGATGAAAGACTATGAGCTCCATCTTTGGGACGAATTCCGATCCGGTCGCCTGAACCGCCGCGAGCTTTTGCGGCTCGCCTCGGTCGCGGGCGTGTCTCTTGCGGCCTTCGGGGTCACGGGAACGAGAGGTGTGCTGGCACAAGAGCCGAAGCGCGGCGGCACGCTTCGCCTTGCGGCGCAATACCCGGGCAAGGATCCGGAATCCGTCACCGCCTCGAATGCCGGCGAGGTGTTCACCTATCAGCCATCCCTCGAATATCTCTGCTATCCGCGGGAGGATTGGACGCTCGATCCGCGGCTTGCCACCTCCTGGAAGGCCGACCCCGATCCGAAGACCTGGGTGTTCACCATCCGCCAGGGCGTGAAATGGCACAACGGCTCGACGCTTACGACCGATGATGTGGTCGCGACCTTCGAGCGCCTGCTCGACCCCAAGGTCGGTTCCTCGGCCGGCTCCGTCTACAAAGGGGTGCTTTCCTTCGGCAATGTCGAGAAGGTGGGCGACGCGGACGTGCGCTTCCACCTCGACAAGCCCTTCGTCGATTTTCCCTACCTCGTTTCCGGCTTCGCCTATCAATCGGCGATCCTGCCCAAGAATTACGAAATGGGCTCCTTCACCAAGGGCGGCATCGGGACGGGTCCCTTCGTGCTCAAGGAATATGCGCCGCATCAGCACGCAGACTACGTCGCGAACAAGGATTATTGGGGCAAAGGCATGCCCTATCTCGACGCGCTGAAGGTCCTCTACTTCGGGGAGGAATCAGCGACCGTGCTCGCCATGCAGGCGGGCGACATCGACATCTACCCGGTCGTTCCGCTCAAGGGCGGCGAGCCCATTCTCAACAATCCGAACTTCAAGATCCTGCGGCATCCCTCCGCGGACTACCGCTCGATCCACATGCGCGTCGATCAGGCGCCCTTCAAGGACAAGCGCGTGCGTCAGGCGGTGGCTTATTGCATCAACCGCGAGGCGCTCGTGAAGTCGCTCTTCAACGGCGCCGCGACCGTCGCCAACGACCACAGCTTCGCTCCGGTCTATGTCGACACGCAGCTTGCCAACAGCGGGATTCCGCAGCGCAAGCAGGATTACGAAAAGGCGAAGTCGCTGCTCAAGGAAGCCGGCGTCAACAGCGTCGATGTCACCTTAACCACCGGCCAATATCTCGAGATGCCGCAATATGCCGTGGCGCTCAGGGAATATTGCAAGCCGGCGGGCATCAACATCAACGTCAACGTCATGCCCGTCGACCAATATTACGGGTCAGGCGACAATCAGCCCTGGCTCGTGGTGCCGATGGGCGAGACGGATTGGGCGGCCCGCGGAACGGTGGCGCAGGCCATCATCCCCGAATTCCCGACCGGCGCGCTCTGGAACTCGGCGCATTGGAGCGATCCGCAATTCGACAAGCTCTTCGCCGATTACAATGCCGAGCTCGACCACCAGAAGCGCCAGCAGCTCGCGCTCGAGCTTGCCAAGATTGAGCATGAGGAGCTTCCGGTCATCATCAGCTATTGGATCGAGGCGCAGCGGGCGACCACCAAGGCGGTGAACGGCTTCCCGACGGCGCCCGACAACTTCATCGATCTGCGGGCAACCTGGCTGTCGTCTTAAGGAGCGCTTTGGCGAGGAACAACGGGAGCTGCGCGCCGCGTGGGTCGGTTCCTCGTCAAACGTCTTGCCTTGGCTTTCGTCACGCTCTTTTGCGTCTCGATCATCCTGTTCCTGGTCGCACAGGTGATGCCCGGGGATGTCGGGCGCGCCATTCTCGGCCCTTACGCGACCGATGTGCAGGTGCGGGCGCTCGACCATCAGCTTGGCGTCGATCGCCCGCTCCTCGAACGCTACTCGACCTGGCTCGGCGGTTTCGTGCGCGGCGATTGGGGAGATTCCTTCTTGCTGCACCGTCCGGTCGCCATGATCGCCTTCGACCGGCTTTACAACTCGCTCCTTCTCGGGGGCTTCGCGCTCCTCCTCATCGTGCCGACCTCCATCGGCTTCGGCGTCCTCGCCGCGCTCAATTACGGAAAATGGCCTGATCGCCTGATTTCCGTCGCAGGGCTTTCGCTGATCGCGCTTCCGGAGTTCGTGACCGGCATCATCGTGCTGGTGATCTTTGCCGTGGAACTCGGCTGGCTCCCGGCCTCGTCGCATGTCCCGGCCCTCAATCCGCTGGACTGGTTCCGGCAGCTTCTCTTGCCTTCCATTCCCCTGATGTTCGTCCTTTTCGGCTATATTTCGCGCATGGCGCGAGCCGGGACCATCGAGTCGCTGCGCTCGAACTACGTGCGGACCGCCATCCTCAAGGGGCTGCCGCGAAGCGCCGTCATCTGGCAGCACGTGCTGCGCAACTCTCTGCTGCCGACGATCACCGTGATCAGCGTCCAGACCGGGTATCTCGTCGGCGGCCTCGTCGTGACGGAGACCCTGTTCAACTATCCCGGGATCGGCAAGCTCGTGCTCGATTCCGCTGTCCAGCACGATCTTCCGGTTCTCCAGGCGACCGTGCTGCTGGTGGCGGTGCTCTACATGGCGTTGGCGCTTCTCGCCGACGTCCTCTACACACTGCTCAATCCTCGTGTCCGCCTTGCCGCCTAGCCTCGAGCACGGCGAGTTGCCGGCGCCACCCCCGTCCGATCGGCCGGATCAGATCCTCGGCGCGGAGCTGATGAGCGCTGCGAGCCTCAGCGCTCCGAGCTTGAGCGCGCGCGGCCTCCCGACCGGGCGCACGAGGGAAGTGCTTCGCGCCTTGTGGCGCTCGAAGACCTTCGTGATCGGCGCGGCGATCGTTCTGTTCTGGGTGCTCGACGCGATCTTTTGGCCGCTCTTCGTTCCTTATGATCCCGAGGGTCTTGTCTCGCCGATGACCTTGCAGCCGCCCTCCGCGGAGCATCTCTTCGGCACCGACGATCTCGGGCGCGACATCTTCTCGCGCACGCTCGCCGGCGCGAGGCCGACGCTCACCGTTGCGCCACTCGCCACGGCGATCGGGGTCGCCGGCGGGATCCTCGTCGGGCTTTTCACCGGCTATTACCGAGGAATCGCCGACGACATCGTGATGCGCATCGTGGATGCGCTCCTCGCCTTCCCGCTCATCATCATCGCGGTTCTGGTGATGTCCATTCTCGGCCCGTCGATCACCAACGTCATTTTGGTGATCGGCATCGTCTTCACGCCGATCGTCGCGCGCACCGTGCGCTCGGCCGTGCTGGTCGAACGACAGCGCGAATACGTGGCCGCCGCAAAGCTTCTCGGCAACTCGGACCTCTACATCATGTTCGCCGAGATTTTGCCGAACATCATGGGGCCGATCGCCGTCGAGATCACCATCCGCCTCGGCTATGCGATCTTCACCTCGGCGACCCTTTCCTTCCTCGCGCTCGGCATCCAGCAACCCTCGCCGGATTGGGGGCTCACGATCAGCATCGGCCGCGTCTTCCTGCAGACGGCCCCGTCCGAGGTTCTGTTCCCCGCCGCGGCGCTCGCGACGCTCATCGTCGGCGTCAACCTGATCGCCGACGGCCTGCGCCAAGTGCTCGAGGAATGATGGTGCTCGAGGAATGACTGAGATGCACACCCCAGCGGGCCTTCCCGACACCGGCGCTCTCGGCATCGAGCATCTGACGATCAGCTATCTGCGCCGCGAGCGGGTGCTGCCGGTCTTGACGGATGTCTCCTTTCACATCGAGCCCGGCGAAGCCTATGGGCTCGTCGGCGAATCCGGATGCGGCAAGACCACGGTCGCCATGGCGGTGATGTGCTATTTGCCCGCGAACGCCCGGATCGAGGCCGGCCGGATCAGGCTTCAAGGCATCGACCTCACGACGGCTGGGCAAGCTCAGCTTCGCAGCCTGCGCGGCAACCGGATGGCCATGGTCTATCAAGATGCCGGCAGCGCGCTGAACCCTTCGCTCACGGTCGGCCGCCAGATCGCCGAGGTCTACCGTTTCCACGGCGGTCTCGACGGCGGCGCCGCGATGGAGGCCGCCGGCGCGATGCTCGAAACGGTGCAGATCGCCGATCCCGCCCGCATGCTGCGCCGCTATCCGCATGAGCTCTCCGGCGGCCAGCAGCAGCGCGTCATGTTCGCCATGGCGCTGGCCACGAATCCGGACCTTCTGGTGCTCGACGAGCCGACGACCGGGCTCGACACGACGGTCGAAGCGGAAGTCCTCGATCTCGTCTCGCGCTTGCGCAGCAAATTCAGCGCCTCGATCCTTTTCATCAGCCATAATCTCGGGATCGTGGCGCGCATGTGCGAGCGAGTGGGCGTGCTTTACGCGGGACGCCTGATCGAGGAGGGACCTTCGCGGGAAATCTTCTCCGATCCGCGCCACCCCTATACGCTCGGCCTCACGCGCTGCGTCCCCAACCGCATCATGCGCAAGGACGCGCACCGGCTCGACCCGATCGCGGGTTCGCTGCCGCCCTTGGGTCTTGCGGTTCGAGGCTGCGTCTACGCTCCGCGCTGCCCCATCGCGCGGTCGCGCTGCCGCGAAGAGGATCCTCCGGCCTTCGCATCCGGCGCGAGCCGCGTGAGCCGATGCTTTTACCACGCCGAGGTTCCAGGCATCCCGCCAGGCGTCGAGGCGTTGCCGAGCGCTCGCGCCGAGGGCGCCGCCGAAGAGCTGTTGCGCGTCGAAGACTTGAGCAAGCGCTATGGCGTCGGCGCCAATCAAGTGGTGGCTCTCGATGACGTTTCGATCGAGCTCGAAGCCGGTGAAATCCTGGGCCTCGTCGGCGAATCCGGGAGCGGAAAATCGACGCTCGCGAAATGCGTGGTCGGCCTGTTGGAAGCGTCGGGAGGCGAGATCGACTTCACGGGCAGGCGGCTTTCGCGGCTTGCCGATTGGCGAAAGCCCGAACTGCGCCGCAAGCTGCAGATGGTGTTCCAGAACCCCGACACCACGCTCAATCCGAGCCATACGGCGCGACGCATTCTCACGCGCGCCGCGCGGCTTCTCTCGACGGGGGGCTCACCTGCGGATGTGGATCAGCGCGTCGCCGCGCTCGCCGCCGCCGTGCAATTGCGGCCGCATCATCTCGATCTCAAGCCCTCCTTCCTTTCGGGCGGGTTGAAGCAGCGCGTCGCGATCGCGCGCGCTTTCGCCGGCTCGCCGGCGCTCGTGCTTTGCGATGAGCCGACATCGGCGCTCGACGTCTCGGTGCAGGCGACGATCCTCAATCTCCTCGTCGACCTGCAGACGAAGCAGCGTGTCGCCTATCTTTTCATCTCGCATGACCTTGGCGTCGTGCGTTACCTCGCCGACCGCATCGCGGTCATGTATCTCGGGCAAATCATCGAGATCGGTCCGGCGCAGGAGGTGTTCAGCCCGCCGCACCACCCCTATACCGAGGCGCTTCTGTCGGCGATGCCGACGATCGACGAGAGCCAGGGCGCGCGGATCAAGCTTACGGGCACCATGCCGAACCCGGCAAATCCTCCCTCGGGGTGCCGGTTTCATACGCGCTGTCCCCGATACCTCGGAGACATCTGCCGCGAACGCGAGCCGCCGTGGCAGGAGGATCACCAGGGAGCGGGGAAGGCCCACCGATATCGTTGCCACATCCCACCCGCCGATCTCGGGCCGGCGCAAAGGGAGATGATTTCGCGCCCTGCGGACAACGACGAGCGCCCAGGGGCCTCGGCATGAAGGCCACGCAAGGGAGCCGCGCATGAAAAGCCATGTTCGGGTCGTCGTGGTCGGTGGCGGCGTCGTCGGCGCGAATATTCTCTACGCGCTGGCGAAGAGGGGCTGGTCCGATGTCGCCTTGCTCGAGCGGCGCGAGCTCACGTCAGGATCGACCTGGCATGCGGCTGGGCTCATGTCGATCTATTCGACGAGCTACTACGCAAGCAAGCTCTACATGCGCGGCCACGAGGTTTATGCGCAGGTCGAGGCCGAGACCGGCCAGGCGGTCGGCTTTCATCGCTGCGGCACGCTGCGCCTCGCCTCCACCAAGGACAGGCTCGACGAATATCTTCATTATCTGGATATCGCTGACAGCTTCGGCGCGAAGGCGGAAATCGTCGGCCCTGCCGAGGTGCGTCGTCTCTGGCCGCTCGTCGAGAAAACGAGCGACCTCGAAGGCGCGCTCTACCACCAAGACGACGGGCACGCGGCACCCGCCGATGTGACGCAAGCGCTCGCGAGGGGCGCGCGCCTCCTCGGCGCCGAGATTCATCGGCGGACCGAGGTGATCGGCATCGAGCCGGCGCCTGGCGGAGAGTGGCGGGTCCGCACGGCCGAGCGCGACATCCTCTGCGAGCATGTCGTCCTCGCCACCGGAAGCTTCGCCCGGCAGACCTCCGCCATGGTCGGGCTCGACATTCCCGTCGTTCCCATCGTGCATCAATATCTCGTGACCGAGGATCTCACCGAGCTCGTCGAACGCCGCAAGGAGGGCTCGCCCGAAATGCCGGTTCTGCGCGACGACACCGTGCAGGGCTATATCCGCGAGGAAGGCAGGGGGCTGATGTTCGGGCCGTATGACGAGAACCCGCCCTTATGGGCGCTCGACGGCGTGCCGGCCGATTACGCGGGTGAGCTCTTGGCGCCGGATCTCGAGGCGACGCTCCCGCAATTCGAGCGCGCGGTCGTGCGCGTGCCGCGCTTGGGCACGGTCGGCATCAAGACTTGCGTCACCGGTCCTATCGCGATCACGCCCGACAACCGGCCCCTCGTCGGCCCCGCCTTTGGGCTCGAGAATCTCTGGCTCGCCGAGGGCTTCACCGGCGGCATCGCCATGGGAGGCGGGATCGGCCATTCGCTCGCCGAATGGATCGTCGAGGGAGAGCCCGGCATCGATCTTCACGAGTTCGATCCGCGCCGTTTCGGCGCCTATGCCAACAAGCGCTACACGAGCATCAAGAGCCGGGAGGCCTTCGCCAATAATTTCGGCGTCAATTTTCCGGATTGGGAATGGCCGGCCGCGCGACCGCTCAAGACCTCGCCCTGTCATGACAAGATGGAACGGCACGGGGCCATCTTCGGCGCGACCTATGGCTGGGAGATCCCGCGCTGGTTCGCGCCCGAGGGTGTCGAGCGCAAGGATCGCCACAGCTACCGGCGCAGCAATTATTTCGAGCCTGTGCGCGAGGAGTGCCGTGCCGTGCGCGAGCGGGTGGGGCTTTATGATCTCACGCCTGCCGCCAAATACGAGCTTTCGGGCCGAGGGGCCGCGGCCTGGCTCGACCGGCAGCTCGCGACGCGCTTGCCTCAGCGGCGAGGCGAGATCGGGCTTGGCTATGTGCTGACGCCTTCCGGCGGCGTGCTCTGCGAATTCACCGTGACGCGCCTTGAAGAGGATCGCTTCTACCTCGTGGGCTCGACCGTCGCCGAGCGGCACCATTTCGATGTGCTCGCCAAGGCTCTGCCGAGGGACGCGAGCCTCAGCTTGAGGAACGTCACCTCGGCGCTGGGGGCTTTCGCGGTCGTGGGGCCAAGAGCCCGCGACCTGTTGGCGAGCCTGAGCGATGCCGATCTTTCAAATGCGGCCTTCCCCTGGTGGTCGGCGCGCAGCATCACGGTCGGCCTAGCGTCCGACATCCTGGCGCTGCGCGTGAATTATGTGGGCGAGCTTGGCTGGGAGCTGCATCACCCGCTTGCGTTTCAAAACCATCTCTTCGAGGCGCTGCTGACGAGCGGTGAGGCCCAGGGCCTCACCTTGGTCGGCAGCCGCGCCGTCGAGGCCTTGCGCATCGAGAAGAGCTACCCGGCGTTCTGGCGCGACCTCACGGCGAAGGACACGCTCGTCGAAGCTGGGCTTCGCCGTTTCATCGATGCGCAAAAGCCTGATTTCGTCGGGCGCGGGCCGCTCCTGAAGCAACTCAACGACGGCGTCTCCCGGCGTCTCGTCGTGCTTCGGATGGCGTCGGGCGAGGCGAACCCTTACCAGAACGAGACCGTGTATCGCGACGCAAAGCCCGTGGGACGCATCACCAGCGCCGCCCATGCGCACAGCATCGGAGATTGTCTCGCTCACGCCTATGTGCCGGCCGAGCACGCCGCGGAGGGAACAGAGCTCGAGGTCGCGGTTCTGGGCGAACGACGGCGAGCCCGCATCGTGTCGCCTTCGCCCTGGGACCCGGGGAACGCCAGGCCTCGCGCATGACCCGAGAGGCGATTTGGAAAAGCGAGGGTTCGCGAGCGACTGACGATCAGCCGCTCGCCTTGGTCACGCGGAAGGAGCGGTTGCGAAAGGACGCGGGCCGCTCGTTACTTCGGCCGCTATCTCGAGCCCGGGTGCGGCGCTTGCCGCCAAAAGGCTGCCGGTCGCGAGCTTCACGCGATGTCTCGCCGCGTCCCTTGTCGCCCCCGCCCCTTGATTCTTTTGGGCCATCGGGGCGATTTTCAAGGCCATCGAGCGGAGATTTTTCGCAAATCTCCGCTTTTTGTGAACACTTCCTGCGCAGGCCGCCGGAACACTCCGGCGGATTTGCGAGTTCCATCCCGCGGCGTAAAAGGAACACAAGATGAGCACATTGAGCCGGCGTCTCTTCGCTCTGGGTCTGCCGGTCGCGCTTGGCGCCTGCGCGCCGCGTCTCATGGCACGTCGCTACCCACTCCCTCGCTTTCGAGCCGCCGAAGGCTATGGCGCGATCGAGGACGATGGGTGGGTGGTCCCGGCCGTGAACACGGCCAGGATCAACCCCGCCTTCCTTCGCCAGGAGATCGCCTATTCCGGGCGCGAGGGGCCAGGCACCATCATCGTCGATCCCGCAAGCCGGCATCTCTTCTATGTGGAAGCGGAAGGGCACGCCACGCGCTACGGCGTCGGTGTCGGACGCGAAGGTTTCGGCTGGAGCGGCCTCGCGAATGTGAGGCGCAAGTCCGAATGGCCGGATTGGACGCCGCCCCCGCAAATGATCCGCCGGCAGCCGGAGCTCGAGGAGTTCGCCGACGGCATGCCCGGTGGGCTCGACAATCCACTCGGCGCGCGAGCCATGTATCTTTACCAGGGAAGCCGCGACACGCTTTACCGCATCCATGGCACGAACGAGCCGGAGACCATCGGCACCCGTGTCTCCTCGGGCTGCATCAGGCTCATCAACCAGGATGTGATCGACCTTTATGACCGGGTGCGCATCGGCTCGAAGGTGGTGGTGCTTGGCGGCAGATCGCCGGCGGAGGACGATCTTTATTCATCGCTCTGACGACGCGCGTCACTAACGAGCGCCGACGGCGAGGCGGCCTGTTTGGAGCGCGTGCGCCTTGTTTCGCCCGCACATACGCGACCGGCGCGTCAGGGCTCGGCGCGCCGGCCGGCGATCAGGCGGGTCATGCTCCAGCGGAGCATGACCGATCATGCGCTAACGGCAGACGCGAACGTAGCCTTGGTAATAGCACCTCGGATAGGCCGTGTATCCGTAGCCGTAATAGCCCGGGTCGCCATAGCCATAGGCGTAGTCGGGGTAGTAGCCATACGGATAGGCGGGGTAAGCGTAATAGCCGCCGTCCCCGTAGTAAGGCGCGGATGCGATCGCTCCGAGCGCCAGCCCGGTTCCGAGAGCGGCCGCGCCCCATCCCCAGCCGACGCCGCGGTGCCAGCCGCCATGCCATCCACCGCCATGCCATCCACCGCCATGCCATCCCCAGGATCTCGCCGATGCGTTTTGAGGCAAGAGCGCGGCCGCGGCCGCAAGCATGAGACCCAATGTCAAAGCCTTTGTGTTTTGCATGACATACCTCCGATCCTGAACGCCAGATGGATTCGAGAGGCGAGGCGGCACCCACCGCCGTCGCTCGGCCATGGCTTTCCGCCTCCCACATCAACCTCTTGATGCTACAAGCCGCAAGGAGGCGTGAAGGTTCCCTGCGAGGTCCGTGAGGATCGAAAATCTCCACAAAAATCACGCTTGAAATCAAATACTTGCCATGGTGGTTCGGGCAAGTGGCATGGCGCTTCGGCCAGGACCGTCAGAGCCTTGCTTTCGGGTCTGGGTAAGCTCGAACGAATGCTCGCCAAGGCCTTTCAAGGGCGCGTGGCCACCGGTTCCCGGTGAAACTGGGCAAGATTCTTCGCTAGTCGCCGATCGATGAATACACAGGAATGTCGGTTTTTATGAAACAACATTCTGTATTCCTTCGCTCGACACGAGCAAGAGGCGCGGCTCTGCGCGTCGAATGGCCTCATCTATTGTTAAGGTAATCGTCCGATAAGGAGCTTCACTCGAGATTGACGAGATCCGGTGAAGGGTCGTTCGAACCGTCCAGGCGCCGGACCTCAGGTCGAGAAGGAGATCGCGGCGTTGTTTCCGATGTTCAAATCCAAGATTGAGCGTGACCTCACCCCTCGCGAGGAAGAAGCCGCGGCGGCGGTCGCTTACGACTACACGCGCAAGACGTCGAGGACGGTTCTTGCCCGCATCGACAGCTATCGCAACGAGAAGGTCGTGCCGTTGGCGGCGGAAGCGTTGAAGGCTTTCACCGCGAAGCTCGAACGATGCCGCGATGACGAGAATTTCGACCGGGTCGTCGCCCTGCAGGGCGCGTTCGAGGAAACGGTGAAGCGGATGGCGCAAGAGGCTGTCGCGGGGCTGTGGGACAGCTTGCGCGAGTGGCAATTCACGCTCGACGGCTCAGGATTGAAGACCGAGCTCGATCGCTACGTCGCACTGACCTTCGGCAACATCTTCAGGCACCTCGAAGAAAGGGCGACGAGCGAGGCCAACGCCGTCATTGAGCGCATCTCCGGCGAGGCTCTGCACGAGCGGCAAGCCGCCCTCGGGAAGGGGGACCGCTCCGGGGTGCGGTGAGGCGGGGGCTCGAAGGCGCTCCCAGGAGTTCGGCATCAAGGACTTCCGCCCCCAACCGTCGACATAGCCTTTAAGTCTCGTTCACCTCACGAGGTGTAGCACCTTGCGCCCTCGCCGGGCATCGCTCACTGTGGCATTAGACATGGTGTCCGATCCTGCCGAGGCTTGCCAACGTGAATCACCAAGCGCTTTCCTCCTTCATCTGGTCCGTGGCCGATTTGTTGCGGGGGGATTACAAGCAGGCCGATTACGGGAAAGTCATCCTACCGTTCACTGTGCTGCGCCGTCTCGACTGCGTGCTGGAGCCGACGAAGGCGGCCGTGCTTGCCGAGTATGCCGAGAGGACGAAGGCCGGCATCAATCCCGAACCGTTCCTACTCAAGAAGGCGGGCCAGAGCTTCTACAACATCTCGGCCATGGATATGGCCAAGCTCATGGGCGATCCATCGAACGTCGCCCAGAACCTCTACGCCTATATCCAGGGCTTCTCCCCGGCGGTGCGGGACATCTTCGAGCAGTTCGACTTCGCCACGCATATCGACCGCCTCGCGAAGAACGGTCTCCTTTATCAGATCGCCGAGAAATTTACCGGCATCGACCTGCACCCCGACAAGGTCGGCAACAGCCGGATGGGGCTTGCTTTCGAGGAGCTCATCCGCAGGTTCGCCGAACTCTCCAACGAGACGGCCGGTGAGCATTTCACGCCGCGTGAGGTAATCCGCCTCATGGTGAACCTGCTTTTCGCCGAAGATGGCGAGGTACTGTCGAGGCCGGGTGTTGTGCGCGCCATTTACGATCCCGCAGCGGGTACGGGAGGGATGCTTTCTGTCGCCGGCGAGCATTTGGAGGCCATGAACCCCCAAGCCCGCCTAACCATGTTCGGGCAGGAGCTGAACCCGGAATCCTACGCCATCTGCAAGGCGGACATGCTCATCAAGGGCCAGGACGTGGGCAACATCATCCACGAGAACACCCTCTCGAATGATGGTCATGCCCATCGCCAGTTCGACTATATGCTCTCCAATCCGCCCTTCGGCGTGGAGTGGAGGAAAGTCGAGAAGGAGGTTCGCCGAGAGCATGAGACGCAAGGCTTCAACGGCCGCTTCGGTCCCGGCCTGCCCCGCGTGTCGGATGGCTCGCTCCTCTTCCTCATGCATCTCCTTTCGAAGATGCGCCCGGCCAAGGATGGCGGCAGCCGCTTCGGCATCGTGCTCAACGGCTCGCCCCTGTTCACCGGCGGCGCCGGCTCGGGCGAGAGTGAAATCCGCTGCCACGTCCTCGAGAACGATTTGCTCGAGGCCATCGTCGCGCTACCAACCGATATGTTCTACAACACCGGCATCTCGACCTATGTGTGGATCGTCTCGAACCGAAAGCCTGCCGCCCGCAACGGCAAGGTGCAGCTCATCGACGCGTCGAGCTTTTGGCGCAAGATGCGCAAAAGTTTGGGGTCCAAGCGCAAGGAGATGAGCGAGGAGCAGATCGCCGAGGTCACGCGGCTCTTCGGCTCCTTCATCGAGGCCCAACTCGCCACGATCCTCGACGCCGAGGGCAAGCAAGCAGGCCGCGAGGTCGTGATCGAAGGCGCGTCGGTTCCTACCGCTCCCGCGGGCGGCAAGGTGAAGCTCGCGCCGCTCTCGCGCATTTTCCCAAACGAGGCCTTCGGCTATCGCACGATCACGGTTGAGCGTCCCCTGCGAGACGAGGCCGGTAAGGTGGTGCTCGGCACGAAGGGCAAGCAGAAGGGCAAGCCGCAGCCCGACACCTCGTTGCGCGACACCGAGAACGTGCCACTCGCGGACGATGTGAAGGCCTATTTCGAGCGCGAGGTGCTGCCGCACGCGCCTGACGCCTGGATCGACGAAGAGAAGACGAAAGTGGGCTACGAAATCCCCTTCAACCGGCATTTCTACGTGTTCGAGCCGCCTCGCTCGCTTGCCGAGATCGACGCCGACCTCGAAAAGGTCACGACTCGGATCAAGGCGATGATCGAGGGGCTCGCGGCATGAGCTTCCCGCGCTACGAGAGCTATAGGGATAGCGGGGTCGAATGGCTTGGCGACGTGCCGGAGCATTGGTGCTTACGCAAGCTGAAGACCATCGCGAGCTTCGCAGGAGGCGGAACCCCGAACCGGGACAATCTAGCATTTTGGAATGGCGACATACCCTGGGTTTCACCTAAGGACATGAAAGCCGAAGGGATCTACGACACTGAAGAGCACATAACGATTGAAGCGCTCGAAAGTAGCGCAGCGAATATTAGGCGAGCCGGTGAGGTTCTACTCGTCGTTCGGTCAGGCATTCTGAGACACACAATTCCTGTTGCCATCAACTTTGTCTCGGTCGCGCTCAACCAGGATATGAAGGCCTTAGCGTTTCAATCCGATAAGTGTCTGCCAGATTTTTTTCTTCGTTGGGTTCAAGGGTTGAATAAGGAGTTATTGCTGGTCTGGGGGAAGCAAGGCGCCACAGTGGAAAGTATCGAGCACACCTTTCTCGCGGAAACCCAAATCCCACTACCGCCTCTGGAAGAACAATCCGCCATCGCCGCCTTTCTCGACCGCGAGACGGCCAAGATCGATGCCCTTGTGGAGGAGCAGCGGCGGCTCATTGAGCTGCTGAAGGAAAAGCGGCAGGCCCTCATCTCCCATACGGTGACAAAGGGCCTCGACTCGGAAACTCCGATGAAGGACTCCGGGGTAGAATGGCTCGGCGAGGTGCCAGCGCATTGGCTTATCGGTCCGGTAGGAGCCCGATACGATGTCCAACTTGGACAGATGCTAAACGAAGAAAGGACGCGCGGCGACTTTCTTAAACCCTATCTCAGGGTCTTTGATGTTCAATGGGACTCGATAAATACCGAAGACTTGCCGCAAATGAATTTTCCACCAAGCGCACAAGTTCGCTATCAGCTAAAGCCGGGTGATCTCTTAGTAAATGAAGGGGGAAGCTATGTCGGGCGTTCCGCGATTTGGCGTGGCGAGATAGAGGAATGTTATTACCAGAAGGCTCTGCATCGTCTTCGCGCGCGCGACCCGAGCACGGAAACCGCTGAGTTTTTCCTGTTTGTTATGGAAATGGCTACGCAGGTCGGGGTGTTTGTCGCCGAAGGCAATCAGACCACAATCGATCATCTTACTGCGGAGCAATTGCGGGCAACGCGTGTCGCGTTTCCGCCACCTTTGGAACAGAAGGCAATTGCCGAGTACCTACAGCGCGAAACTGCGAATCTATTAGCTCTGATCGAGGAAATTGCGTCTGCCATTGCTCTCCTGCAAGAACGCCGCAGCGCCCTCATCTCGGCTACCGTCACCGGCAAGATCGACGTGCGAGGCCAAGTGGCCGAGGCGAAGGCACCCGAAGAGGCGGCGGCGGCATGAACATCCACAAAGAGATCAGCTTCGAGGATGAAATCTGCGCTCATCTCGCACAGCATGGCTGGCTCTACGCGGGAGGCGACGCTGCCCTCTACGACCGCCCCCGCGCTCTCTTCGCGCACGACCTTGTCGGCTGGCTCAAGGCGACGCAGACGGTCGAGTGGGAGACACTGACGAAGAACCACGGCACTGCGGCCGAGGGCGTGCTGCTCGATCGTTTACGCAAGCAGCTCGACGAGCGCGGCACGGTCGATGTTATGCGAAACGGCATCGAGATGATCGGCCTGAAGAAGCGGCTTTCGCTCGCCCAGTTCCGGCCGGCCATGGGCATGAACGAGGCTCTCGTGGCCCGCTACGCGGCGAACCGGCTGCGCGTGGTGCGGCAGTTGCGCTACTCGACGGCGAACGAGAACTGCATCGACCTCGTGCTCTTCCTCAACGGCCTGCCAATCGCCACGGCTGAGCTCAAGACGGATTTCACGCAGAGCGTCGAGGATGCGATCGACCAGTATCGTTTCGACCGCCATCCCAAGCCCAAAGGGAAGGCGCCGGAACTCTTGCTGGATTTCCCGAGGGGCGCGCTCGTGCATTTCGCGGTGAGCAACAGCGAAGTCCATATGACGACGCGGCTTGACGGTCCCGCCACCGCGTTCCTGCCCTTCAACAAGGGCAACAATGGCGGGAAGGGTAATTCGCCGAATGCCTCAGGACATCCGACGAGCTATCTCTGGGAGGAGATTTGGCAGCGCGATAGCTGGCTCGACATTCTCGGCCGCTACGTGGTCGCTCGGAAGGATAAAAAGAAGCAGATCTCGGACATTACCTTCCCGCGCTTCCATCAGCTTGATGCGACACGCAAGCTGCGGAACGCGGTTCTCGCCGAAGGCCCGGGCGCAAACTACCTCATCCAGCACTCCGCAGGCTCGGGCAAGACGAACTCCATCGCCTGGACGGCGCTTTTCCTCTCGGAGCTGCACGACGCCAATGACGAGAAGCTCTTCTCGACCGTCATCGTCGTGTCGGACCGCAACGTCATCGATGCGCAGCTGCAGGACGCGCTCTTTGCCTTTGAACGCACGCAGGGCGTCGTCGCGACCATCAAGAGCGAAGGTGACAGCAAGAGCGGGCAGCTCGCCAAGGCCCTCGCGCAAGGCAAGAAGATCATCGTCTGCACCATCCAGACCTTTCCCTTCGCGCTCGAGGAAGTGCGCGAGCTGGCCGCTGCCGAGGGCAAGACCTTCGCGGTTATCGCCGACGAGGCGCACAGCTCCCAGACCGGACAGGCAGCCACGAGCCTGAAGCAGGTGCTTTCGCCTGAGGAATTGAAGGACGTGGAGGACGGCGGGGAGGTTAGCACCGAGGACATCCTGGCCGCTCAGATGGCGGCGCGCGCCAGCACCAAGGGGATCACCTACGTGGCCTTCACGGCCACCCCGAAGACAAAGACGCTGGAGCTATTCGGGCACCGCCCCGAGCCCGATAAGGTGGCAGGTCCCGGCAACCTGCCGCTGCCCTTTCACGTCTATTCGATGCGGCAGGCTATCGAGGAGGGCTTCATCCTCGACGTGCTCAAGAATTACACCCCGTATCGGCTAGCCTTCCGGCTCGCGAACGGCGGCAAGGAGTGGGACGATAAGGAGGTCGAGCGCGACGCGGCGCTGAAAGGCATCATGCGTTGGGTACGGCTGCATCCCTACAACATCAGCCAGAAGGTCCAGATCGTCGTCGAACATTTCCGCGAGAATATCGCGCCTCTCCTCGAGGGCCGCGCGAAGGCCATGGTGGTGCTCGGCAGTCGCGTCGAAGCCGTTCGCTGGCAGCTCGCCATCGGCAAATACATCAAATCCCGTGGCTACGAGATCGGGACGCTGGCGGCGTTCTCGGGAGAGGTGAGCGATAAGGACTCGGGGCCGGACCCGTTCACGGAGAAGAGCAAGGAACTCAACCCAAATCTAAAGGGGCGCGACATCCGAGGCGCCTTCCAGGGCGACGAGTATCAAATCCTCCTCGTGGCGAACAAATTCCAGACCGGCTTCGACCAGCCATTGCTCTGCGGCATGTACGTGGACAGGCGGCTCGCCGGCATTCAGGCCGTTCAGACCCTTTCGCGCCTCAATAGGGCACATCCCGGCAAGGACACGACCTACATCCTCGACTTCGTCAACAGCTCGGAGGAGATTCTGAAGGCCTTCCGCGTCTATTACGAGACGGCCGAGCTCGAAGGCGTTACCGACCCGAACCTCGTCTACGACCTGCGCGCCAAGCTCGACGGCCTTGGTTATTATGACGAGTTCGAGGTGGATCGGGTGGTTGCCGTGGAGCTGAACCCGAGGGCCAAGCAGGGTGACCTGGTCGCAGCCCTTGCGCCTGTCGTGGACCGGCTCCTCAAGCGCTACAAGGAGGCCTACCGGCGTTGGCAGGACGCGCTCGCCAATGATGAGGCCAAAGCCGCGAAGGACGCGCACGAGGAAGTTGGTGCGCTCGTCCTGTTCAAGAACGACATGGGAGCCTATCAGCGCCTTTACAGCTTCCTGTCGCAGATATTCGACTACGGCAACACGGAAATCGAGAAGCGTTTCATTTTCTACAAGCGCCTGATGCCACTTCTGGAGTTCGGCCGCGAGCGCGAGAGCATCGATCTGTCGAAGGTCGTGCTCACCCATCACAACCTCAAGACCGAGGGCAAGAAGCATCTTGGTTTTGGCGAGGCGGAGCAGGCCAAGCTTCAGCCTATGACCGAGACAGGTTCCGGTGCCGTGCAGGAAAAGGAGAAGGCCCGGCTCGCCGAGATTATCGAGAAGGTGAACGGGCTGTTCGAGGGCGATCTCACCGACGATGATCAGCTCGTCTACGTCAATAATGTGATCAAAGGTAAGCTCCTGGAGTCGAAGGAGCTGATTGTCCAGGCGTCGAATAACACCAAGGCGCAGTTTGCGAACTCCCCGACACTGTCGAAGGAGATCATCAACGCTGTCATGGATGCCTTCGAGGCCCACTCGGCGATGAGCAAACAGGCGCTCGATTCCGCGAAGGTCCGCGAAGGGCTGAAGGATGTGCTGCTCGGGCCGGCGCAGCTCTATGAGGCCTTGCGTGAGAAAGGTGACGAGCTACGTTGAGCCTGTCAGGCAAATTGCCTGGGCGACCACATTACCGGCGAGTGATCGGGAAAAGCTCAGGACCGACTGGGTACGCGTTTTTCAGTGCTTTGTAGTCGCGGAGCCATTTCGGCCGCAGAATTCTGGTGGAGCTGAGGGGAGTCGAACCCCTGACCTCTGCAGTGCGATTGCAGCGCTCTCCCAACTGAGCTACAGCCCCGTGGCGCGGGTTCTCTAGGCGTTGGCGACACCCGATGTCAACTTTCGTATCGGCGTCGCGGGCCCTGAAATCGGCGAGCTACCTGCGGCTCAGGAACGCCAGCCGCTCGAAAAGATGCACATCCTGCTCATTCTTCAAGAGTGCGCCATGCAACGGCGGGATGATCTTGCGCGGGTCGCGCTCGCGCAGCGTCTCGGGCCCGATATCCTCGTTGAGGAGAAGCTTCAGCCAGTCGAGAAGCTCCGAGGTCGAGGGCTTCTTCTTCAAGCCGGGCACTTCGCGCACCTCGAAGAAGATGCGCAGCGCCTCCTCGACGAGCCGCTTCTTGATGCCGGGGAAATGCACCTCGACGATGTCGCGCATGGTCTCGGCATCCGGGAACTTGATGTAATGAAAGAAGCAGCGGCGCAGGAAGGCGTCGGGCAGCTCCTTCTCATTGTTCGAGGTGATGAGCACGATCGGCCGCCGTTTCGCGCGCACCGTCTCGCCCGTCTCATAGACGTGAAACTCCATGCGATCGACCTCGAGCAGAAGGTCGTTCGGGAATTCGATGTCGGCCTTGTCTATCTCGTCGATGAGCAGAACCGGCCGCTCGGCGCAGGTGAAGGCATCCCAAAGCCTGCCGCGCTTGATGTAATTGGCGATGTCGGAAACACGCGCGTCACCGAGCTGGCTGTCGCGCAGCCGCGACACGGCGTCATATTCGTAGAGGCCTTGCTGGGCCTTCGTCGTCGACTTGATGTGCCAGGTGAGGAGCGGCGCCGAGATCGCCTTGGCGATCTCCTCGGCGAGCACGGTCTTGCCGGTGCCGGGCTCCCCCTTCACCAGAAGCGGACGCTCGAGCACGATCGCCGCGTTGACCGCGACCTTGAGATCCTCGGTCGCGATGTAGGATTTGGTACCGGAAAAACGCATGCTCGATCCTGTTTGAGACGCCCGTTTCGAGCGCATCTCGCATGGGCGCCGCCCACCCGCAAGGGTGGCCGCGATCAAGAAGGCGTGGTCAAGCCGGTGAGCGCGTTCACCACCTCTCTCAAGCCGCGGTCGAGACGTTTGTCGCGACGCAAGACGAGCGCGAGCTTGCGCGACAGGCGTGGCGCAAGCGAACGCACAATCAACCTATTGCGTTTATTTTCATTCGAAACCGCCATGCGTGGCAGGACGCCGTAATAACCGAGCCCCGCGCCGACAAGCTCCTTGATGGCCTCGACGCTGCCGAGCTCCATGACGGGCTTGAAGGATGAGCTTCTCCGCCCGAACCATTGATCGACAATCCGTCTTGTTTGCGCGCCGGATTCGTAGAGGACGAGCGGCCTTGCGGCGAGAACGGCGGGCGTGACACGCCGGGGGAGGGGCGGGGCATCAGGCGATGCGATCGCCACGAACTCGTCGTCGAGCACGGGGGTGATCGACAGCGCCCGGCCGCGCGCCGGCAATGTCACCAACCCCACATCGAGCGCGTTATCCTCCAGAAGCTTGAGAATATGGGCCGTGTTGCCGGTGGAGACCGCGATTTCGAGCGAAGGGAGCCTCCCGCGGAGGTCGCGGAGCACGGGCGGCAAGAGATGAATGCAAGCCGTGGCCCCCGTGCCGATCCGCACGCGGCCAAGCGCCCCCGTCGCGTGGCGCGCCATGGCATCGAGCGCGCCCGCCATCACGGCCTCCAGGCGTCGCGCATGCGCCATGAGCTCGATGCCGGCGGGCGTCGGCGTCACCTTGCGCGCGACGCGCTCGATGAGCTTGAGCGCAAAGCGCCTCTCGAGCTGCTTCACCTGCTGGCTCACCGCAGGCTGCGTGAGATTCAGCCTTTCGGCCGCGGCCGAGAAGCTGCCGAGCTCAATGACGTCCGCGAAGGCTCGCAGCTGATCGGGGTTGATCGCACGCAAGGCAAATATTCCTTTATGCAAAGGATAATGAAACGAAATTTTTCTTATGCCAAGAAAAAGCGCAGGATCGAAGCCCGGAAACCGCGGGCTCGACGAGCTTGCGATCCGGGACGACGCGGCGAAGGGCCGAAAGGAGGGCGCGGAGCGCTTCTTGCATGGCACGCGGCATCACCATCGCCTTGCGCGAAGCTCTCTTCGACATCGGAAGCGGACAATGAAGACGAAGGCAAAGAGAAAAGCGGGGACAATGGCCAAGGCCAAGACCGAAGTGACCGTCGAGGACGCGACTGAGACCGACATCGAGGCGGTGCGCGAGATCTACACCCATCATGTCCTCAACGGCCTCGCTTCTTTCGAGGAGGAACCTCCCGGCCTCGACGAGATGCGGGCGCGGCGCGCGGAAGTGTCGCGCCAGGGCTTGCCCTATCTCATCGCCAAGCGCGAGGGGCGGGTCCTGGGCTATGCCCACGCCTCGCCTTATCGCGCTCGCTCGGCCTATCGCTTCTCGATCGAGAATTCCGTCTATGTCAGGGACGGCATGGCGGGAAGCGGCATCGGCGGCGCGCTCCTCGACGCGCTCCTCGCGCGCTGCGAGAAGGGGCCGTGGCGGCAAATGGTGGCCATCATCGGCGACAGTGGCAACGAGGGGTCGATCGCCTTGCATCGCTCGCGCGGCTTTCACAAGGTGGGGACCTTGCGGGCCGTCGGATTCAAACGGGGGCGCTGGGTGGATACAGTGTTCATGCAACGTGAGCTCGGCGCGGGAAGCGCGACCTTGCCGCCAAGTGCCACGAGCGCCGAAGCCCAGGCTTCGTGAGGCGCCGCACGCCTTGATCACACGCTGGCTCGTCCTTTGGCTTGGGCTTTCGCAGCTCATCTGTTGGGGCATCTCCTATTATCTCATCGGCGGCTTCGGCGATATGATCGCCGCCGACCTCGGCTGGAGCCGCTCGCTCGTCTTCGGCGGCTTCTCGGCGGCGCTCGTGGTGATGAGCCTCGTCTCGTCGATGACCGGCCGCTTCATCGATCGCCATGGCGGGCGCGTCGTCATGACCGCCGGCTCCTGCCTTCTCGCGCTCGGCTGCGTCGGCTTGAGCCTCGCGCATGATGTCGTGATTTATTACGCCGCCTGGATGGTGCTCGGTCTCGCGATGCGGGCAACGCTCTACGACGCGGCCTTCGCGTCTCTTGCCCGCATCGGGGGGCCGCAAGCGCGCCGCCCGATCTCGCAGATCACGCTTCTCGGCGGCCTTGCCTCGACGACCTTCTGGCCGATCGGCAACGCGCTAGCCTCGCTGTTCGGCTGGCGCGGCGCCGTTCTCGCCTATGCGGGTTTCGCGCTCACCACGATCCCGCTGCATCTCGCCATTCCGAATGCTCAGGAACTGGCCGCAAAGCCCGCGCTCTCCGCTTCGCCCGGGCCGGCGCGCAAGGCAGGAGGAAGCGGACGCTTCCTCGCGGCCCTCCTCTACGCGGGAACCGCGGCATTCGCGAATGTCCTCAACTCCGGCATGTCGGCCCATATGATCCCCATTCTCGCGGGGCTTGGACTTGCGGCGTCGGTTGCCGTGTGGATCGCGACCTTGCGCGGCATCGGGCAATCGGCCGCGAGGCTGTGCGAAATCCTCTTCGGCAAAAAGCTCGATCCTTTCGATCTCAACCTCGGCGCCTGTCTCGCCCTGCCGGTGAGCTTCATCGCGGGCTTGTGGAGCGGCACCTCCATCGCCGCCGCAATCGTATTCGCGCTCGCCTATGGGGCGGGCAACGGCCTCCTCACGATCACGCGGGGCACCTTGCCGCTCTTGCTCTTCGAACCGCGCGAATACGGCACGATCGTCGGGCGGCTTCTCGCGCCGAGCTTCCTCTTGTCGGCCGCCGCCCCCCTTGCCTACGCCTCGCTCATCGAGAGCTTCGGTGAGCGGGCGGCACTCGAGCTTTCGCTCGCCCTGGCGCTTGGCGTATTCGGTTGCGCCCTCGTGCTGCGGCTTCGCTTCAAGCCGAAACGGGGTTGACGGCGCGGGTCGTCCCGAGGCGGCTCGCGCATTTTGCTGGCACCTCTCCCCGCCCCGAGGTTAGAGAGGGACTGCATGAAGCCGAACGCAACTTCGCCGAAAGACGAGCGCGACGCCGGAGAGCCGCGCCAGCTCCTGCTCGATCTCGCGGGGGAGCCTCGCTTCCTGCCGGAGGATTTCATCGTCGGGCCGTCGAATGAGCGCGCCTATGCGATGATCGAGGCCTGGCCGAGCTGGCCCGGCGAAGCGCTTCTTCTCGTCGGGCCGAGAGGCTCGGGCAAGACACATCTCGGCGCCATCTGGGCGGGACGCGCCCATGCCTGGACGGTGCGCCGGGCGGAGCTTGCAAGCGGGAGCCTGCCGGGCCTTTTGGCGCCGCCCGCGCTCCTCGTCGAGGACGCGCATGAGAGCGGCGATGAGGCCGCGCTCTTCCATCTCCTCAACGCCGCGAAGCTGCGCCGCTCGCATCTCCTGTTCACCGCCGTCAACGAGCCGGCGTTGTGGAATCTGGCGACGCCCGATCTTCTGTCGCGGCTTCGCCTCGCGCCGGCGATCCATATCGAGGAGCCCGACGACGAGCTTTTGCGCATGGTGGTGATCAAGCTCTTCGTCGATCGCCAGCTCGTCGTCGATGCGGGCGTGGTCGAGACGATATTGACGCATGCCGAACGCTCCTTCGCCGGCGCGCGCGCGGCGGTCGAGAAGCTCGATCGGCATTCGCTCGCGGCGCAAAGGCGCATCACGCGCGCGCTTGCGCGCGAGGTGCTGCGTGGCGCTGAAGAGCGGGAAGAGTGAGGAGTGAGGAGTGAGGAGTAAATCTGCCTTTCACTCCTCACTCTTCACTTTTCACTCCTTCACTTTTCACTCCTCACTAATCGAGCTCGGAGAGGTAGTGGAACTCGTCGGTGACGCAAAGGCTCATCCGCCACTCCACCTTGTCTCCGGCGAGCGATAGCGCGAGCCGGTCGATGCGCAGCGCCGGCGCGCCGAGCTTGGCGCCGAGAAGCGCTGCTGCCTCCGCGTCGAGGGCGACCGCCTTCAGCCGTTCTTGCGCGCGCGCGATGGCGATGCCGTAGCGCGTGGCGTAAAGCCCATAGAGGTTGTTGGGGATTTCTCCTTGCTCGAGCCGCGGAAAGAGCCGCGCCGGCAGCGTGATGCGCTCGGCGATCACGGGTTTTCCGGCGAGCGCGCGCAACCGGCCGATGCGGATCACGCGCGAGGCGGCGGTGAGCTCGAGCCGGTCACGCTCGTCCGCGGTCGCTCGCCCGGATGCCACCTCGATGACCCGGCTTTCGGGAAAGGCCACTTCGCCCGCGCCGTCCGGCGCGAGCTTGAAGAATTGGAAGAGGATGCGGGCCTCGTCATGCACGGCGACGAAGGTGCCTCGTCCCTGATGGCGCACGACGAGCTTCTCGGTCACCATGGAATCGAGCGCCTTGCGCACCGTGCCTTGGCTGACGCGAAGCTCGGCGGCGAGCTCGGTTTCGCTCGGCAGCGCCTGGCCCGGCGCCCAGACGCCGTCGACGAGGCGCTTCACGAAAGCGTCGCGCGTCTGTGCATAAAGCGGCCGCGGGCCAAGCGGCAGGCCCTCGGCGGAACGAGCGTCCTTCGGCCGGCGCGTCATCATTGACATCCTACCACTCTTATATCTTATACAAGACTTCGCCGATCCTTTCGGGTCGGCGCGGGTCGGTCGCGCCCCCGCGCTTTCGGCAAGCGCCGCATCAGCGCGGTGCGCTTGGTCGAGCCTTCCCGAATTGAGCCTTCCCGAAACGAGCCTTCCTGAATTTCTCGAGGAACATCTCCATGAGCTCTCCCCATTGCCTCGCGCATGACCATAAGGACACGGTCGCCGTGGTCGTCGTCGAAGGTTTGAAAGCCGGCACCGATATGCTCGGTGTCGTCACTCACGACAATTCCGATTTTCGCATACGTGCCCAGCAGGACATCCCGATCGGCCATAAGGTGGCGCTGCGGGACATCAAGACCGGCGACACCATCTGGAAATACGGCCAGGACATCGGCAAGGCCATTGCGCCCATCAAGAAGGGCGAGCATGTGCACGTCCATAACGTGAAAACCAAGCGTTGGTGAGGAGAACAAGATGAGCATTGTCGCCGACTTCACCAGGGTGCATCGCAAGCTCGCCCCAGTTAAGGGCCGAAAGATCGAGGCGCCCGCCTTCAAGACCCCTGTCGCGAGGCGCCCTTCCGCCAGCAAGCTCGATTGGTTCATGGGCCACAGGCGCGAGAATGATCGCGTCGGTGTCCGCAACCACGTGCTTCTCCTGCCGCTCGACGATCTGTCGAACGCGGCTTGCGAGGCCGTCGCCAACAACATCAAGGGAACGCTCGCCATTCCGCACGCTTATGGGCGGCTGCAGTTCGGCGAGGATCTCGAGGTGCATTTCCGCACCCTTATCGGCACCGGCTCCAACCCCAATGTGGCGGCCGTCATCGTCATCGGCATCGAGGAGGGCTGGACGAAGCGCGTCGTCGACGGCATCGCGGTGACGGGCAAGCCCGTCGTCGGCTTCGGCATCGAGACGCATGGCGATATCTCGACGATCGCGCGGGCGAGCTATGTGGCGAAAGAGTATGTGCAGTGGGCAAGCGAGCTCACGCGCGAGAAATGCCCGATCTCCGATCTCTGGGTCTCGACCAAATGCGGGGAAAGCGACACGACCACGGGGCTCTCCTCCTGCCCGACGGTCGGCAACATGTACGACAAGCTGATCCCGCGCGGCATCCATGGCGTCTTCGGCGAGACTTCCGAGATCACAGGAGGCGAGCATTTGTGCCAGGCGCGCGCCGCGACCAAGGAAATCGGCAAGCGCTGGTACAAGATGTGGAAGGCCTATCAGGACGAGGTGATCGAGGCGCACAAGACCGACGATCTTTCGGACAGCCAGCCCACCAAGGGCAACATCGCCGGCGGTCTCACCACGATCGAGGAAAAGGCGCTCGGCAATCTCGAGAAGATCGGGCGCGAGTGCAAATTCATCGAGATCCTCGAACCCGCCGAGACGCCGTCCAAGGGAGCCGGCCTCTACTATATGGACACGTCCTCGGCCGCGGCCGAATGCGTGACCTTGATGGCGGCCGGCGGCTTCGTGGTGCACACCTTCCCGACCGGCCAGGGCAACATCATCGGTAACCCGATCCTCCCGGTGATCAAGATTTCGGGCAATCCGAAGACGGTGCGCACCATGCCCGAGCATATCGACCTCGACGTCTCGGGCGTTTTGAAGCGCACCCTGACCATCCCCGAGGCGGGCGACGAGCTGATCTCGATGATCGTGCGCACCGCGAACGGAAGGCTCACCGCCGCCGAGGCGCTCGGGCATCGGGAATTCTCGATGACGAAGCTCTACCGGAGCGCCTGATCGGGCGCGGCCGACCGCAGATGAACGGCGGCCGGCTGCGGCTCGACACGCCGCGTGCCGACTGGCTCTCCTCCTATGCGCAAGCCTTGGAGAAGGGCTGGTCGCCGGACAATACGCGCGATGTGAGCGCCGAGCAGCTCGCGGCGCTCCAACGCGACCCCTCGGCCTTCCTCGCGTCGCTCGTCGCGCAAGGTGGGGTGATCACTCTCAGTGACGGCAGCACGCGGCCGAAGATTCCCTTCATCAGGCTCTGGCTCTGGGACGGGGAATTCTGCGGCACGATTGCGCTGCGCTGGCAGGAAGGAACGGATGCGCTGCCCCCTCACGTGCTCGGCCATATCGGTTATGCCATCGTGCCCTGGAAGCGCGGGCGCGGCTACGCGACCGAGGCGTTGCGCGTCGCGCTGGAGCGGGCCAAAACCGTCGGGCTCAAGCGCGTCGAGATCACGACCGACCCGGGAAACGAGGCCTCCCGCCGCGTGGTCGAGAAGAATGGCGGACGTTTCGTCGAGGAATTCGTCAACGAGGCCTATGGTCCAGAAATCCGTCTGCGCTACGCGGTGGAGCTGAAAGGAAGAGGATGAGCAAGCTCACCCTTTCACTCGCGGAGCTCGAGGCCCGCGTGACCGAAGCCTTCGCGCGCGCCGGAGCCTCGGGCGCGAATGCGCGCTCGGTGGCGCGTGCGCTCGTGGCCGCCGAGGCCGACGGTCTTCAAGGCCATGGGCTCACGCGTCTTGCGAGCTATCTCGACATGGTGCGCAGCGGCAAGGTCGACGGCCGCGCCGTGCCGCAATCGAGCCGGCCGCGCCCGGCCGTCCTCGCGGTCGACGCGGCGCAAGGCTTCGCCTATCCGGCGATCGATCTCGCCATCGACGAGCTTCCGGCGATCGCGCGCCGCGAAGGCATCGCCGCGGCGCCGATCCGCCGCTCGAACCACTGCGGCGTCGCGGGCCACCACGCCGAGCGCCTCGCCGAGCACGGCTTCGTCGCGCTCGTGTTCGCCAATACGCCGAGCGCGATCGCGCCTTGGGGCGGGTCCGAGCCTGCCTTCGGTACCAACCCGGTCGCTTTCGCGGCGCCGCTTGCCGGCCGCGCGCCGGTGGTGGTCGATCTTTCGGTGTCGAAAGTGGCGCGCGGCAACATCATCGCGGCGAAGCGCAAGGGCGAGCCGATCCCGAAAGGCTGGGCTCTCGACGCGCAAGGCCGCGAGACGACCGATCCCGACGCCGCGCTCGCCGGCACCATGGTGCCCATGGCGGACGCCAAGGGCGCGGCACTCGCCTTCATGGTCGAGGTGCTCGCGGCCTGCCTCGTCGGCGCCAATCTCGCCTTCGAGGCCTCGACCTTCTTCGACGGCAAGGGGCCGCCGCCGGAAACCGGACAGCTCATCATCGCCATCGATCCCGCAAGCTTCGGCCACGCGCGTTTCGGCGAGCGCATGGCGGCGCTGTGCGCCCGGATCGAAGCGCAGGAAGGCGCGCGCCTTCCGGGTGCGCGGCGGCTTTTATTGCGCGAGGCCGCGCGCCGAGACGGGCTCGCCGTCGGCGAGGAGACGATGAAGCTGCTCGACGCCTGAATTCGCGCATGTCAGCGTATAGCTACAGTCCGGATCGCACTTAGGCCGCGTGCTCATTAACGCTCCAGCCACAGCCTTATTGATGCGAGCTGGACGAATGCGAGGTAGTTGGCCGCGGGCTTGTCGTAACAAGTGGCGACTCTCCGACACTGTTTGATCTTGTTGAAGAGCCGCTCGCTCGAGTTGCGGGCACGGTAGAGATACGGGCTAAAGCAGATTGGGTTATTGCGATT
>DASZIL010000084.1:0-4980 GCA_035949255.1 Beijerinckiaceae bacterium
TCGTATTGGAAATAATAATTCGGATCGGCGTAGATCATCAGATCCATCGGCTCGACATGGCTGATGATGGTAAGGTCGAAATTCTTGTCCTTGTAGACGCCCGAGAGCCATTGCGCCCATTCGACGTTCTCGATCTTCACATCGACGCCCACCTTGGCGAGCTCGGCCGCGATGATCTCACCACCGTTGCGCGCGTAAGCAGGCGGCGGCAAGGTCAAGGTGAGCTTGAGCGGCGTCGCGACCCCCGCCTCCTTGAGCAAGGCCTTCGCCTTCTCCGGATCATAGGGATAGGTGCTGGTGAGGTCGATGTAGCCGGGATCGATCGGCACGTAATGCGAGCCGATCGGCGTGCCATAGCCGTTCATGGCGCCGTCGATGATCGCCTTGCGGTCGATGGCATAAGCGAGCGCGCGCCTCACCCGCACATCGTCAAGCGGCTTTCGCTTGTTGTTGATCGACATGATCGTCTTGCCTTCGGTGCCGCCGACCGTCACCTTGAAGCGCGGATCATTCTTGAACTCGTCGACGCTCTGCACCGAGCCGAAGCGCGGGATGGCGTCGACATCGCCGGCGAGCAAGGCCGCGACTTGCGCGGCCGGATCGTTGATGATGCGGAACGTCACCTTCTCGAGCCTGATCTTGCCGGCGTCGCGGTAACCGTCCCATTTGCTCAAGGCGACGGATGAGCCCTTCACCCAATTGTCGAATTTGAACGGGCCGGTGCCGACGGGCTTCGTCGCGTTCGTCGGCTCGCTCTTCGGATCGACGATCACGGCGGGCGAGAGGCCGAGCTGGAAGAGCGCGTCGGGCGTCGGCTCCTTGAAGGTCACGATCGCCGTCTCGGGGTCCGGCGCCTCGACCTTGGCGACGCCCTGGAAGAAGCTCTTGAGCTTGTTGGTCGAATCGGGAGCGCCGGCGCGCTCGAAGGAGAATTTCACATCGGCCGAGGAGAAGGGCTCCCCGTCCTGGAATTTGACGCCGGAGAGAAGCTTGAACGTATAGGTCTTCACATCCGGCGAGATGGTCCAGCTCGAAGCCAGAAGCGGCGTCACCGCGCCGTCGCCGTTCACCTTCGTCAAGCCTTCGTAGATGTTGTAGTCGGTGATTTCGCTGATCGCCGCCGCGGCGCCGGTCGTGGCGTCCAGCCCGGGTGGCTCGAGCGTCATGCCGATGACCACGCTGTCCTTCTTGCCCGCCGCTTGCGCGGTCGATGGAGCAAAAGGCAGGGCGGCGAGACAGAGTGCCGTCGCGGCGAGCGAAAGCTTGCGGATCATGATGAAACTCCAGCAGTGCGAACCGGACGACAAGGCTCGAAAGAAAGATTCGGCCAGGGGAACAAAGGCCTTGCAAGGCCGATCGATTGACGGCAAACTCGCGTGCCGCCTAACGATCTGGCGCATTGCGACGCCGAGCTGCCCAAGCGGAGTGTGCCCGACGGACCGAAGGCGTCAAGGGGCTCGCCGCCATCCGCCTAAAGTCGAATATGCACACAGGAATGTGACGAGCGCTCCCGGCTTCGTGAATGTCGTCGTGCATTGATGCCGTCTAAATGAGCCTTCCGGATTTTTCAGATGGGATCTACCGATGCGAAACGCATGGCTTTCCTCGCTCATTGTGGTTGGCGTGATGTGCTCGTTGCCTGGGAACGCGAGCGCTGAGCCCGCGCGCAAGGTCGTCGAGCTCTTCACCAGCCAGGGCTGCAACTCCTGCCCGCCCGCCGACCGCCTCGCGGCCGATCTCGCGCGTGATCCCGGCAATGTCCTGATCTCGCTGCCCGTCGATTACTGGGACTATCTCGGTTGGAAGGACAGCTTCGCCAAGCCCGTCTTCACGGCAAGGCAAAAGGCCTATGCGCGGGCGCGCGGCGACATGCAGGTCTACACGCCGCAAGCCGTGGTCGATGGGGTGACGCATGCGGTGGGCTCCGACAGCGAAGCCATCGACACCGCCGTGAGCGCGCCGCTCGAGGTGCCGGTCACCGGGACGGTCGCGGGCGATCAGCTTCGTGTCGATGTCGCAGCCTCGTCCACGAAGGCGAAGGACGCGCAGGTCTGGCTGGTGCCGATCCTCTCGGCCGCGAGCGTCGCCATCGGGCGCGGCGAGAATGCCGGCGCGACCGTCACCTACACGAATATCGCACGCGACCTGCGCAAGCTCGGCGATTGGAAAGGCGAGGCGCGCAAATTCGAGGTGTCCACGGCCGATATCCGCAAGCTCGATGCGGACGGCGCGGCGATCCTCTTGCAGGCGAACGATGGCGGCCTGCCCGGCCCGATCTTGGGCGCGACGATCGTCAAGCTGAAATAATTTTCCGAAATTTTGTAGGCGTCATGCGCGGGCGTCGGCCCGCGCATGACGCCTTCCTGTCGATGCGCTTGGCGTGGCGAAGAAGGCGTTGGCAATATTCTGGCGCTTTTGCTTTTCCGCTCCCTTCTGCTCCGCACGATCGATGGAAATCCCGGCCGAAACGCGACCATTGCCCATCGCTCTCAAATTCGAGCTTGGCGAAAGAAAAACGAGGCTGACCCATCACGATCGCACCAGCCCGTCGGCGCCGCCATAGCTCACGCGCCGGATAAGGGCTAATCTCGGCGCGAAATCCCCCAAGCGGAGCCCATCATGTTCACCACCCGCCCCGAGATCAGAGGCACTTTCGGCGTCGTCGCCTCGACGCATTGGATTGCGTCGGCGGTCGGCATGTCGATGCTGGAAAAGGGCGGCAACGCATTCGATGCCTGCGTCGCGACCGGGCTCATGCTGCAAATCCTCGAGCCGCAACTTTGCGGCCCGGGCGGCGACCTGCCGGCGATCTTCCACTCGGCGCGCACCGGCAAGACGCAGGTGCTGTGCGCGCAAGGCGTGGCGCCGAAGGGAGCGACGATCGCGCATTATCGCGGCAAGCTCGGGCTCGATCTCGTGCCGGGCTCGGGTTTCCTCGCGACCGTGGTGCCCGGCGTCTTCGCCGGCTACATGGCGCTCTTGGCCGACCACGGCTCACTCGACATCGAGGATGTGCTCTCGCCCGCCATCCATTATGCGCGCCATGGCCATCCGGTGCTGGCGCGCGTCTGCCAGACGATATCCGACATCGGGCCGTTCTTCGCGCAATATTGGCCGAGCTCCGCCGCCACCTGGATGCCGGGCGGAAAAGCGCCGACGCCCGAAAGCCTTTTCAAGAACCCGGTACTCGCCGACACTTACGAACGCATCCTGAAGGAAGCCAAAGCCGCCAAGGGCGGACGCGAAGCGAGGATCAGGGCGGCGCGGCGGGCCTTCATGGAAGGCTTCGTCGCCGAGGCGATCGAGCGCTTCGCCACCGGTTCCGAGCTCATGGACTCCTCGGGTCGGCCAAACAAGGGCGTGATCACGGCGCAGGATCTCGCAAGCTTCGAGCCGAGCTACGAGGAGCCGCTCACCTATGATTACGATAACTGGACCTTGTGCAAGACGGGACCCTGGGGCCAAGGACCTGTCCTCGCCCAGACGCTCTCGATCCTCAAGGGTTTCGAGATCGCCAAGATGGACCCGGCCGGAGCGGAGTTCGTGCACACCGTCGCCGAGGCGATGAAGCTCGCTTTCGCGGATCGTGAAGCCTATTACGGCGACCCGAAATTCTCGCTCGTGCCGATGGATGAGCTGCTCGGCGAAGCCTATGCGAGCGGACGCCGGCGGCAAGTGACCGACCGGGCCTCGCGCGAGCTGCGCCCCGGCATCATCGACGGCTTCGAGGAGCAGGTGCGCAAGACTTTCGCGGCGCTCGCAAAGGGCGGCGGCAAGGCGGCGAGTGTGCTCACCCGCGAGCCGACGATGGCGCATCTCCTGCCGGGCTCGCAGCGGGGCAACGCACCCGTCACGCCGCTCGCGGCGCGGAGCGCCAGGCGCGGCGACACCGTGCATATCGATGTGATCGACCGGCACGGCAACATGATCTCGGCGACGCCTTCGGGCGGCTGGCTGCAATCCTCGCCGACCGTGCCGGAGCTAGGCTTCTGCCTCAACACGCGCGGCCAGATGTTCTGGCTCGACGAGGGCCTGCCCTCGAGTCTGGAGCCGGGCAAGCGGCCGCGCACCACGCTCTCGCCTTCGCTCGCGCTCGAGGACGGCGAGCCGCGCCTCGTGTTCGGCACGCCCGGCGGTGATCAACAGGATCAATGGCAGGCGACGCTCTTCCTGCGCCATGTGCATCACGGCCTCAACCTGCAGGAGGCGATCGACCTGCCGATGTTCCACACCGCCCATTTCCCGGGCTCCTTCTACCCACGCGACAGCCGGCCGGGCCATCTCCTGGTCGAGGAGACGATCGGCAAGGACGCCATCCAGGAGCTCGAGAAGCGCGGCCACGACGTCGAGGTCGCGCCCGCCTGGTCGGCCGGGCGCCTCACGGCCGCGAAGCGCGGCAAGGACGGCGTGCTGCGCGCGGCCGCGACGCCGCGCCTCATGCAGGCCTACGCCATCGGGCGGTAAAGGCCGATGGCGCTCATCCAATACATCAACCGGGCCTGGCTCGAAGCCGGCGCGGTGAAGCGCTTGGCGCGCGAGCTCGAGGGGCTTCGCATCAAGCGGCCCTTGCTTTGCACCGACCCCGGCATCGTCGCCTCGGGCCTTCTCGAAAAGCTTCGCCCCCATTGGCCGGCGGCCGTGCCCTTCACGGTCTTCGATGCGACGCCCGCCAATCCAACCGCAGGCGCGGTGCGCGCCGCGCATGACCTCTATCGCGCACAGAGTTGTGACGGGCTCATCGGGCTCGGCGGCGGCTCGCCCATCGATCTTGCCAAGGGCGTGGCGCTCATGGTGGCGCAGAAGGAGCCGCTCGAGGAGCTCGAGGTCAATCGCAAAGGAACCACGAAGATCGGGCCTTTGCCGCCGCTCATCGGCATCCCGACTCACCGAGGACGGGCGCAAGGCGACCTTCGCCAGCCGGCATCTCGTGCCGCAAGTTGCGCTCTGCGATCCCGAGCTGACGCTCGGCTTGCCGGCGCG
>DASZIL010000085.1:0-15092 GCA_035949255.1 Beijerinckiaceae bacterium
CTAGGTCGACGATGTGGTCTCGTGCCTCGTCGCCGCGATCGAGCGTCCGCCCGCGCCCGACGCGACGGGCGTGCGCCACAAGGTCTATAACATCGGCAACAACCAGCCGACCCCGCTTCTCGAATTCATCGCCCTCATCGAACGAAGCCTCGGACGCAAGGCGAAGCGAAGCCTCGTGCCGGTGCAGCCCGGCGAGATGGTCAGCACCTATGCCGACATCGCCGAGACTCAGCGCGATTTCGGCTTTCAGCCCTCGACCCCCGTCGCGCTCGGCATCGAGGAGTTCGCCCGCTGGTTCAAGAGCTATCACCGGGTGAATTGAGGAAGGCCCGGCCGCTCCCGCGTCGCGGAAGAGGCCGGATTCGCGGCGAGCGAGCCGGGTGAAGGCGCGAGAGAAGCGAGCGCGCAAACAGCGTTTCAAGAGAACGAGCCAGCGCCCGTGCCCCCCTCCCCCCGCGACGAATGTCACGGCGGGGAGGGTACGGGTGGGGGGCGGTCGAGATACGCGCGAAGGCGGCCTTGCCCGCGCTGGCGTTGTGTCGGGACGCAGCCAATGACAATCGCCATCGCGGCGACAATGCCCCCACCCGTGCACTCCCTACCACTTCGTGGGGGGAGGGAGGCGCCCGGCGCGGGCGCCTTACTTGCAAAGCAAGCGAGCCGGGTCGCTTGACGAGGCGCCGCTCCCGAGCAAGATCAAAGAGGGGTGAGCCGGAGCGTCCCTTCTCATGAGCGTCTATGACCGCGACAACATCTTCGCCAAGATCCTGCGTGGCGAGGTGCCGAGCCACAAGGTGCATGAGGACGAGCACACGCTCGCCTTCCTCGACATCATGCCGCGCACGCTCGGCCATACCCTCGTGATCCCGAAGGCGCCCGCCCGCAACCTTCTCGACGCGCCGGCGGACGCGCTCTCCCACACGATCCTGACGGCGCAGCGCGTCGCCAAGGCCGCCAAGGCCGCCTTCGCGGCGGATGGCATCACCTTGTCGCAATTCTCCGAGCAGGCAGGGGGTCAAGTGGTCTTCCATCTGCATTTCCACGTCCTGCCTCGCTTCCATGGCGTCGCGCTTTTGCCCGCGCATACGAATATCGAATCAAACGAGACGCTCGCCCCGAAGGCCGCCAAGCTTCGCGCCGCTCTCGCCGACCTTCGCGCCTGAGCGGGGCCGGCCTCCCCTTGGGTCAAGCGCCCCTCTTGCTCGCCACGGCCGAATGCCCAGATTATGTTCGGGGCCGGTGCGTGGCGCCCCTGGTGGCCGATCGAGCGCCCTTCCCGCCCATCGCGAGTGAAACATGATCTTCCTCATCATCGTCCTCGCGATCTTGATCGTCATCTGGAGCGTGGGGCGCGGGCTGATCCAAATTCAGCCGGGCGCCTCGGCGCGTTTCGCGCGCAAAGGCGCGGTCGCCGTTTGCATCGCGGTCGCAATTCTGTTCGCCTTGCGCGGCCATTTCGAGATTTCGCTGCTGGCGCTCGGCGCCATCTGGCTCATCGACGGCCCGATCAGATTTCCCCGCCTGCGCTTCGGCCCCGGCACGCTGCGCGGCTTCAAGGGCTCGGGCGCGGGCGCGGTCTCGACATTTCGCACCGCGATGATCGAGATGCGGGTCGACCACGCCACGGGCGCGATGCGCGGGACCGTGCTCGCCGGCGCCTTTTCCGGCCGGGAGCTCGAGCTTCTCAGCGAGACGCAGCTTGCGAAGCTCGCGCTCGAATGCGCCAAATTCGACGCCGAGGGCGCAAAACTCCTACAGGCTTATCTGGACCGCCGCTTCGCCGGCAGGCGTGAAGACGCATATGCTCACGCGGACCCGGGCCCCGCCCGGCGTCGCCCAGGCGCGATGACGGCGGAGGAGGCCTATGAGGTTCTCGGCCTTTCGCCGGGCGCCCCCGACGATGCGGTCCGACGAGCCTATCGCGACCTCATGAAAAAGCTCCACCCCGACCAGGGCGGGTCGACTTACCTCGCCGCCCGCGTCAATCAGGCCCGTGACGTTTTGCTGAACCGGCATCGCTAAAACTCCACACGCGATGGGCTTAAGGCGTTTGCGAGCGCCGAGGGTTCTGCGCCCCGGCTCCTCGGACAGGCGCGGGCGAAACCATCCGGTTACGGATCAGCTCCGCGTCGCGAAACATGCAAAGCCGTTCCTCTTGAGCACCTTGCAAGCGGTCTGAGCGGCGTCTTCATCGAAGCCGGCGAAGCGAGCGCGGTACAAGGTCGCGCCGTCCTTCGTCACCTTCTCGGTGAAGGGCTCGGCTTTCGACAGCACATGGCGGCCGCTGCTTCTGGCTCGCTCGATGAGCTCGCTCGCCTTGTTCTCCTCGGGAACCGCGCCGAGCTGAATCATCCAGCCGCTGCGCGAAGAAGTCTTGGACGGTGGGACGGCGGCCGAAGCGTTCGCGGCCTGCTCCGAAAGTGCCGCGAGAGCTTTCCCCTGCGTCTTGCCGGCATCGGCGTCGTCGCGAGCGCCCGGCTCCTTGTTCGCGGGCTCGGGCTTTGTCGGATCAAGCCTGACGAGAATGGCCTTGGAGGGCTCCGTCTTCGCCGCGGGCGTGGCCACGGGCGGCGTCGCCCTCGCGGGAACACGATCCGTGAAGAGCTTCGCGCCCGGTAAGGGCTTGGCGCCCGGTAAGAGATTGGCGCCCGGCGTCGCCGTCGTCGGCTCCGTGCGTTCCGCCTCCTCGTCGCGCTCCGCCGCGGCTTGCACGAGCTTTCCCGCGACGCTCCAGCGAGGCGCCGAAGGGGTCGTCGTCGAGGTGTAGGCCTGGATGGCCGAAGGCAGGGGAGCATCCTCGCCGCCGATCGCGGCCGTAAGCGTGAGCGGCTTCATCGGAGGCCGCGCGGGGGCGGAAGTTTCCGCGACGACCGCGGGTTTGGCATGCGGGGAGGCATCCGCCAGCACGGGCGCCATGTGCTCGCCCGTCGAGGCCTCGCGCAAATGATCCTCGATCAGATTGGCCATGATGTGATCGCGCCCGGCGGCCGAGGAGCCGCCCATGACCACGGCGACGACCTGATGCCCGTCGCGGCGCACATTGGTCATCAGGTTGAAACCGGAGGCGCGGGTGTATCCCGTCTTGATACCGTCCAAACCTTCGATCCGGCCGAGGAGATGGTTGTGATTATGCATCGCCATGCCGTCGTAATAGAAGCTGCGCGTGGCGAAGAACGGGTAATAGCGCGGGAAGCGTTCCTGGACGGCGCGCGCCAAGATCGAGAGGTCGTAAGCGGTGGTGATCTGGTCGTCGTCGGGAAGGCCCGAGGCGTTCACGAAATGCGTGTCGTTCATGCCGAGCGCGTGGGCCTTGCGCGTCATCATCTCGGCGAAGGCGTCCTCGCTGCCGCCGATCTCTTCGGCGATGGCGACCGCCATGTCATTTGCCGATTGCGTGACCACCGCCTTGATCGCGTCGGAGACCGCGATGGTGTCCCCCGGATCAAGGCCGAGCTTGGTCGGCGCCATCGAGGCGGCGTGTGCCGAGACGGGAATGCGCGTGTCCATGGTGATCGCGCCGCGCTCGAGCTGCTCGAAAAGGAGATAAAGCGTCATCACCTTGGTGAGCGAGGCCGGATGGCGCCTTTCCTTGGCGTCGACCGCATAGAGCACCTTGCCGGCCTTGGCGTCGACCACGATCGCCGAGAAGGGCGGACGATACCCCCCGCCGACAAAACGATGCACGTGATGATGATGGTGATGATGACGGGCTTCGGCGGGCGACGCCGAAAAAATTCCCGTGAAGGCCGCCACTGCCAAGGACGTGAAGACGCCAAAGGCTGACCGGCGGCGTGCACCTACACCAGACAAAAACATACGCGCACCAGACAAAAACATACGCGAAAACCCCACTTCAGATTTCTCCCCGCCACAGACCAGTCGCAACGTGTCCCACGCGTCACAGGCTGAGTTTTATGACGGACGAAGTTACGCGCGAGTTAAGAGGCGTCGAAGAATATTTGTGCGTCGCACAAATAACGGCTTGACTTTATTGTGCGCCGCACCTAAATACGGCTCATGGCGCGGGTGGGGCGCAGCGCCACACCATCTTGATCAACCCCACTTCGGTGGGCATGGAAAGGATCGAACGATGTTTGCGCAATATGAAGACTTCCAGAAGTTTGGAAAGCAAGGCATGGACGTCGCCCTCAAGAACTTCGGCACGATGTCGAAGAGCTTCCAGGCGATCGCCGTCGAGGTCGCCGATTTCTCGAAGAAGCAGTTCGAGGCGAGCTCGGCCGCTTTCGAGAAGCTCGTCGGCGTGAAGACGCTCGACAAGGCTGTCGAGGTTCAGGCCGATTACGCCAAGCAGTCCTTCGAGGGCCTGGTCGCTCATTCGACCAAGGTCGGACAGCTCGTCAGCAACTTCGCCAAGGAAGCCGTGAAGCCGGTCGAGAGCACGATCGCGCAGGCGACCTCCAAGGCCGGCCGATAAGCCGCCTTCTTCTTCTTGAACGACGTGACAGAGCCCGGCCCCGCGCCGGGCTTTTTCGTGTGAAGTGCGCGGAGAGCGAGGCGGCGGGTTCAGCCGGGTAACGCGCCCAACCGAGAACGCATCACCAAAAGGGGTAGAAAGCGCTGCTCGCGCTCCACCCATTTTTAACGTGAATATCAATCAGCCGTAATCCCGTCTCTTTCCCATGGCTCACTCTTTGCAATGAGTGGCGATAGGACTGGCGAAACGATTCTCCGTGTCTTAAGTTCTCAGGGAGCGGCTCAGTCGGCACGGCCGTCATCGCGCGCTCTAAAAATTCATCCGCAGGGAGCGGGGCACGGCAACGATGCATTCAACCTTCCACCCGGCGCTCGACGCGGTGAGGCCCTCGGGGGCCGCGAATGGCGCGTCGAGAAGCAATGGGGAAGGCACCGGTGGCGCCAGCACGGCCGTCGTCACCAAGACGAAGCCGCGGGTCAAGCGGCCGAACATGTACCGCGTTCTTCTGCTCAATGACGACTACACGCCGATGGAGTTCGTCGTGCATGTGCTCATTCGCTTCTTCAACAAGAACCAGGAAGACGCGACGCGCATCATGCTGCATGTGCATCAGAACGGGGTCGGCGAATGCGGCGTTTACACTTATGAGATCGCCGAGACCAAGGTGACGCAGGTGATGGATTTCGCACGCAAGCATCAGCATCCGCTTCAATGCGTCATGGAAAAGAAATAGCCGGGAGCCGCAATTGCCCTCTTTCTCGCGCAACCTCGAACAAGCCCTGCATCGCGCGCTCGCGCTCGCCAATGAGCGGCGCCATGAATACGCGACGCTCGAGCACCTCCTCTTGGCGCTCGTCGATGATCAGGACGCGGCGGCCGTCATGCGCGCCTGCAATGTCGATCTCGAGCAGCTCAAGGCCAATCTCACCGACTATGTCGATACCGAGCTGAAGAACCTCGCGGGCTCAGGCCGCGAGGAATCGAAGCCGACCGCCGGCTTCCAACGCGTCATCCAGCGGGCGATGATCCATGTGCAATCCTCCGGCCGCGAGGAGGTGACCGGCGCCAATGTGCTCGTCGCGATCTTCGCCGAGCGCGAGAGCCATGCCGCCTATTTCCTGCAAGAGCAGGACATGACGCGCTACGACGCCGTGAACTACATCAGCCATGGGATCGCCAAGCGCGCCGGCGCGAGCGACTCCCGTCCCCCCAAGGGCGCCGATCAGGAGCGCGAGGATCGCGGCGAGACGGGCGGCGGCGAGGCAAAGGAGGGCCGCTCGAAGAAGAACGAGGCGCTCCAAGCTTATTGCGTCAACCTCAACAAGAAGGCGGCTGACGGCAAGATCGATCCCCTGATCGGCCGCGAGCTCGAGGTGCAGCGCACCATCCAGGTCCTCTGCCGGAGGCAGAAGAACAACCCGCTTCTCGTCGGCGACCCCGGCGTCGGCAAGACCGCGATCGCCGAGGGGCTCGCGCGTAAGATCGTGCGCGGCGAGGTTCCCGAAGTGCTCCGCGACGCCACCGTCTTCTCGCTCGACATGGGAACGCTGCTCGCCGGCACGCGCTACCGCGGCGATTTCGAGGAACGGCTCAAGCAGGTCATCAAGGAGATCGAGGCCCATCCCAAGGCCATCATGTTCATCGACGAGATCCATACCGTGATCGGCGCGGGCGCGACTTCCGGCGGCGCGATGGATGCCTCGAATTTGTTGAAGCCCGCGCTCGCCGCCGGGACGCTGCGCTGCATCGGCTCGACCACCTACAAGGAATATCGCCAGTATTTCGAGAAGGACCGCGCGCTTGTGCGCCGCTTCCAGAAGATCGATGTAAACGAGCCGTCGGTGCCGGACACGATCGCGATCTTGCGCGGCCTCAAGCCCTATTTCGAGGAGTTCCACAGGCTGCGCTACACCAACGACGCGGTGAAGGCGGCCGTCGAGCTCTCGGCCAAATATATCCACGACCGCAAGCTTCCCGATAAGGCCATCGATGTAATCGACGAGACGGGGGCCTCGCAAATGCTGGTCGCCGAGAACCGGCGCAAGAAGACGATCGGCGTCAAGGAGATCGAGCAGACCATCGCGACCATGGCACGCATCCCGCCGAAGACCGTGTCCAAGGATGACGCCGAGGTGCTGCGCAATCTCAGAGAGACGCTCGAACGCGTCGTCTATGGCCAGGACAGCGCGATCACGGCGCTGTCCTCATCGATCAAGCTCGCGCGCGCCGGCTTGCGCGACCCCGAGAAGCCGATCGGCGCCTATCTCTTCGCGGGCCCGACCGGCGTCGGCAAGACCGAGGTCGCCCGCCAGCTCGCGGCGAGCCTCGGCGTCGAGCTCATCCGCTTCGACATGTCGGAATATATGGAGCGCCACACCGTCTCGCGCCTCATCGGCGCGCCGCCAGGCTATGTGGGCTTCGATCAGGGCGGGCTTCTCACCGACGGCGTCGATCAGCACCCCCATTGCGTGCTGCTGCTCGACGAAATCGAGAAGGCTCACCCCGATCTCTTCAACATCCTCTTGCAGATCATGGATCACGGCAAGCTCACCGATCACAACGGCAAGCAGATCGATTTCCGCAACGTGATCTTGATCATGACGACGAACGCGGGCGCGGCCGATCTCGCGAAGCAGGCGTTCGGCTTCACGCGCACCAAGCGCGAGGGGGATGATCAGGAGGCGATCAACCGCCTCTTCGCGCCTGAATTCCGCAACCGGCTCGACGCGGTCATCTCCTTCGGCCATTTGCCCAAGGAGATCGTGGCGAAGGTCGTCGACAAATTCGTGCTTCAGCTCGAAGCCCAGCTCGCCGACCGCAACGTCACGATCGAGCTTTCGGACGAGGCCCGCGCCTGGCTCGTCGAGCACGGCTATGACGAAACCATGGGGGCAAGGCCGATGGCCCGCCTCATCCAGGCGACCATCAAGACGCCGCTTGCCGACGAGGTGTTGTTCGGCAAGCTGAAGGGCGGCGGTGCGGTCCGCGTCGTCGTCCTCAAGGACGAGGAGGCGGCGAAGGAAGGCAAGGTCAAGGAGACGCTCGGCTTCGAATTTCCCGAGGGCCCCGTCGCGCCCAAGCCCGAGAAGGAGATCGAGCAAGCGGCCAAGCGCGCCAAGCGCAAACCGCGCTCGGGCGGCGGATCCGGCGGGCCTCGCACCTCCTCTTCTCGGCGGCGCGGCAAGCTCAAAGGCTTTTTCGGGGGGCCGGATGGCGGCGATATCGACGAGCTCGTGAAGCCCGTCGTGCGCACCGTTCCGAAAGTGCCGCTCGTGAAGGAGTGAGAAGTGAAGGGTGAGGAGTGAGTAGAAGGGGTTAAACTCACTCTTCACTCTTCACTCTTCACTTCTCACCCATCACTCACAACGGAATATTGTCGTGCTTCTTGCGCGGCCGTTCCACCTGCTTGCTCCGCAGCATGGCAAGCGCGCGCACGATGCGGCGCCGGGTCGAGTGCGGCATGATCACCTCATCGATATAGCCGCGCTCGGCGGCGACGAAAGGCGAGAGGAAGCGCTCCTCGTATTCCTTGGTTCGCTTGGCGATCTTCTCGGGGTCCCCGATATCAGAGCGGAAGATGATCTCGACCGCTCCCTTGGCGCCCATCACCGCGATCTGGGCCGTCGGCCAAGCGTAGTTGATGTCGGCGCCTATGTGCTTTGACGCCATGACGTCATAGGCGCCACCGAAGGCCTTGCGCGTGATCACGGTCACGAGCGGCACCGTCGCTTGCGAATAGGCGAAGAGCAGCTTCGCGCCATGCTTGATGAGGCCGCCATATTCCTGCGCCGTGCCCGGGAGGAAGCCCGGCACATCCACGAAGGTCACGATCGGAATCTCGAAGGCATCGCAGAAGCGCACGAATCGCGCAGCCTTGCGCGAGGCATCCGCATCGAGGACGCCGGCCAGCACCATGGGCTGGTTGGCGATGAACCCCGTGCTGCGCCCTGCCATGCGGCCGAAGCCGGTGATGATGTTCTTCGCGAAGTTTTCCTGAATCTCGAAGAAATCGCCTTCGTCGACGACCTTCGCGATCAGCTCCTTGATGTCGTAAGGCTTGTTGGGGTTCTCAGGCACGAGCGTATCGAGCGCGGGCTCCGTCCTTTCGAGAGGGTCGTTCGCCGGCCATTCGGGCGGGCCCGCCGCATTATTGGCGGGGAGGAAATCGAGAAGCCGCCGGACCTGCAAAATCGCCTCGACGTCATTGTCATAGGCGCCATCAGCGATCGAGGATCGCGTCGTGTGCACCTTCGCGCCGCCGAGCTCATCCGCTGTGACCACTTCATTGGTCACGGTCTTCACCACGTCGGGTCCCGTGACGAACATGTAGCTCGTGTCGCGCACCATGAAGATGAAGTCCGTCATGGCAGGCGAGTAGACATCGCCTCCGGCGCAAGGCCCCATGATCACGGAGATCTGCGGAATGACGCCAGATGCGATCACGTTCCTCTTGAAGACTTCGGCGTAACCTCCCAGAGATGCGACACCTTCCTGGATCCTCGCACCCCCCGAATCATAAAGCCCGATGATCGGCGCGCGCATCTTCAACGCCATGTCCTGGACCTTCATGATCTTGCCGGCATGGGCTTCGGAAAGCGAGCCGCCGAAGACGGTGAAATCCTTGGCGAAGACGAAGACCTTGCGCCCGTTCACCGTGCCCCATCCGGTCACCACGCCGTCGCCCGGCACCTTGGTCTTCTCCATGCCGAAATCGGCACAGCGATGCTCGACGAACATGTCGAATTCCTCGAAGCTCTCCGGATCGAGGAGGAGCTCGATGCGTTCGCGTGCCGTCAGCTTGCCGCGCTCATGCTGGGCGAGGATGCGCCTCTCGCCGCCGCCGAGGCGCGCCTCGGCACGGCGTGCCTCAAGTTTGTCGAGAACGGGTTTCATCGATTTTCGGCTCCCCACATGAGCTTTCTTCCCCTCGTCCCTTAGAGCATGAACGAAGAAACCGGGAACGATTTCTGCCACGAGATGGGTTGAGGAAATGTTGGTCGGGAAGAGGGAGGTGGCGATTGATCGCCGGCCAAACTCTTGACTTCAGGGCTCCGATCCACCATCGAGGAGCGCACAGCGTCGTGAAATCACGCCGCGATCAATTCGCCCCGCGGGCCGCGGCTTCCGACTGTGGCCGTTTCTGTCGACAGGTAGCACAATGGCAAAGTCCATCACGGCCAAGATCAAGCTCGTCTCGACCGCCGACACCGGCTATTTCTACGTGACGAAAAAGAACACGCGCACCATGACCGAAAAGATGTCGATCCGGAAATATGATCCGGTGGCGCGCAAGCACGTCGAGTTCAAGGAAAGCAAGATCAAGTGAGAAGCTGATCCGGCCGCGACCGGATCAGAGGGGTTCGCGCCTTTAGGCCGCGTCGAGAACGACGCGATTTCGGCCCTCATGCTTGGCGCGATAGAGCGCCTCATCGGCCCGTTTAAAGAGGTCGGCGCGGCTGTCTTTGACATCGCGCATCACCGCGACGCCGAGCGAGATCGTCACCGCCGCGTTGCAAGCTCCATGAGCGATGAGAAAGGGCGCGCCATGCACCGCCTCGCGGATGCGCTCGGCGACGGCCTGGGCGCCCGCATGGCCGGTGTCCGGCAGGATGGCGACCAGCTCCTCCCCTCCGAAGCGCACGAGAAGATCACGGTTGCGCAGACAGTCGCGGGCGCGTTTCGCAAGCTCGCGCAAAACCTCGTCGCCGCAATCATGCCCATAGGTGTCGTTGATCGCCTTGAAGCGATCGACATCCATCATGAGGAGCGACAGCGGGCGTGACCTCGTGACGGCGTTCTTGACGAGGGCATCCACATTCGCGTCCAGGAAGCGGCGGTTGTGCAAACCGGTGAGAGGGTCGATGAGGGCAAGCTCCATCGACTGCTGCATGAAATTGCGTAAGGTTGCGGCATAGCGCTGGTTGCGCACTTGCGTGCGCACGCGCGCAAGGAGCTCGTTACGATCGACGGGGCGTACCAAAAAATCATTCGCGCCGATGTCGAGGCCACGCAGAAGGCGCGCCTTGTCGTCTCGTTCCGCGATCATGAGAAGGCTCATGTCCCGCGTGCGCTCGAGCGAGCGGAGTTGAGCACAGATGCGAAGCCCGTCATGTCCGGTGAGATTGAGACTGACGATGGCGAGGTCATATTGGTGCTCGGCCGCGTGAAACACCGCGTTTTCCGCCGCTACCTCCATCTCGACCCGATGAAAAGCGGATAGGGATTTGAATATGCGTTCCGATACCCCTGCTCGATCCTCGATGATGAGGATGCGCCCGTTGAGCCCGCTCTCGGCGGCGGCGAGCGCCAAGGGGTCGCCCATGCCCATATCCTTGGAAAGAAGGGCGCGAGCGCGCAACTCATCGCGCACGCTTTTCAGCCGCACGAGGCTTCGCACGCGCGCGATGAGCGCCATCTCATCGATCGGCTTCGTCAGGAAATCATCAGCGCCCGCCTCGAGCCCCGCCACCCGATCGGCCGGTTGATCGAGCGCCGTCACCATCACGACGGGAATATGGGCGGTGAGCGGATCGCCTTTGATGCGTCGGCAGACCTCCAGCCCGTCCATCTGCGGCATCATCACATCGAGGAGCACGATATCGCATTCATCCGCCTGCACAATGGCGAGGCCGAGAGAGCCGTTCAATGCCGTCTTGACGTCGAAATACTCGGCGGAGAGCTTGGTTTCGAGGAGCTTGACGTTCGCCGGCGTGTCATCGATGACGAGAACGCGTGCGGTCATGGCGTTTGTTCAAGCTTTCCCGAATAAGCGGGCGTCGGTCACCCCGCATAGGCTTTCACGGTTTCCAGGAATTTGGCGACCGAGATCGGCTTCGACAGATAGGCTTCGCAGCCGCCTTGGCGTATGCGCTCCTCATCGCCCTTCATGGCAAAGGCCGTGACGGCGACGATCGGAATGGAAGCGAGCTGGCTGTCGTCCTTGAGCCAGCGCGTCACTTCAAGCCCTGAGACTTCCGGAAGCTGGATGTCCATCAAGATCAAATCGGGGCGATGCGTGCGCGCGAGCTCGACGGCTTCGACGCCGTTCCCGGTCTTCAATGTGATATAGCCATGCGCCTCGAGGAGGTCGTTGAAGAGCTTCATGTTGAGCTCATTGTCCTCGACGATCAAAACCGTTTTACTCATAATGTCACCCCGTCCCCTTAAGGGCACTCGTCCTTTTCCAGGCAGGCCAGTTCCCGTCCACGCCCCTCATATCAAACCCGCATTGCCGAAGCTCAAAGTGAACAGCAAAAACTTTAGCAAATCGAGTCGGTCAGCCGTGCCCTCGCCTCGCGAAAGAGCAAAGGCATTCGCGCTCGACGCCTTGCTGTATCTTGCCAATGACGAGGAGGAGATGGGTCGTTTCCTCGCCGAAACCGGCTTCGACCCCGCGGATTTGCGCAAGATCGCCAATGATCCGGGATTTGCCGGCGCAATGCTTGATTATCTATGTTCTCATGAATCCCTGCTCATGGCCTTCGCCGGCGCGCAAGCCGTCGATCCCGCCGCGATCGAGAATGCGCGCCAGTATCTCGCCCAGCACCTTTCGCGCGATCTTTAAGCGCGGCCTCATCGATCGGCGGCGCGCTTGAAGAGCAAGACCGGCGACGGGTCCCTTCGCCCGTGTCGCTCGACCGGCCCTTCTTCCCCCGATTTTTCAAGCGCGCATCTCACTCTTTTCCCCGCGAGGCGCTAAGCTCTCGGCGAAGCCCATTCAGCGCGGATGACGAAACTTCGGCGCGATGACGATTTCGCTTTCCCCGATCTGCCGTGATTGCCGCAGGGTTTTCGGCGAGGCGCGGGCGCGTTGCTCGCAATGCGGGAGCCCGCGCCTCTTCGCCCATCCTGAATGGGAGGAGCTCGCGATCGCCCATGTCGATTGCGACGCCTTCTACGCGACCATCGAAAAGCGGGACGATCCTTCGCTCGCGGCAAAGCCGGTCATCGTCGGTGGCGGACGCCGCGGCGTGGTCTCGACGGCCTGCTACATCGCGCGCATCCATGGGGTGCGCTCGGCAATGCCGATGTTCAAGGCGCTCGCCGCCTGCCCGAACGCCGTGGTCATCAAGCCCAATATGGAGAAATACGCTAAGGCGAGCCGCGAGGTACGTCGTCTGATGCTCGAGCTCACCCCGCTCGTAGAGCCGGTCTCGATCGACGAGGCCTTCCTCGACCTTTCCGGCACGCAGGCGCTTCACGGAACCGCGCCCGCGATCACCCTGATGCGCTTTGCGGATCGGGTCGAGCGCGAGATCGGCGTCACCGTGTCGATCGGGCTCTCCTTCAACAAGTTCCTGGCGAAGATCGCCTCCGATCTCGACAAGCCGCGCGGCTTCTCTGCTATCGGCCAGGGGGAAGCTCTGGATTTTCTCGCTTCGAAACCGGTCACCATCCTGCCGGGCGTCGGCAAGGCCGCCGCGGCGCGTTTTGCCAAGGAGGGGGTGAACACGGTCCTCGACCTGCGCACGCTCGAGCCGCGGCGCATGCTTTCGCTTCTCGGGAATGACGGCGCGCGGCTGTTGCGCCTCGCCAACGCCCGCGATGAACGCCGCGTGACGCCCGAGCACGAGACCAAGAGCGTCTCGGCCGAGACCACTTTCGATGCCGACACGCGTGACCCGCAGGTGCTTCTGCCCATCCTCATGCGCTTGTCGGAAAAGGTCTCTTCCCGGATGAAGGCGAAGAATCTCGGCGGCTCGACCGTTACCCTGAAGCTCAAGACCAGCGATTTCCGGCTCGTCACCCGGGCGCGCTCGATCTCCTCGCCGACGAATCTCGCCGGCCGCATCTACCAGGCAGCGCGCGGCCTGATAGAGCCGGAGCTGGCGCGCGGCCCCTATCGCCTCATCGGCGTCGGCATGTCGGAGCTCGTGCCGGCGCAGGAGGCCGACCGCGGCGATCTCGCCGATCAATCGGTATGGCGTGAAGCCGGGATGGAGCGTGCCGTCGATGAGCTGCGCGCGCGTTTCGGTCACGACGCGATCACGCGCGGCCTCGTCTTCGGCGCGCGCCCCCCTGCCGATAAGCCGCGCCGCTCATGACGTGAGGGGGAGGTCGCGTGACCTGAGCTTTCATCAAGACCGGAGAAGCCGGAGCATCGCCGTCACTTGTCGCAGCTTGTGGAACTCAGGAACTCGATGCTCTTCAGCTCGCCCTTGAGCCTGAAATCCCCATAGTTGAGGGTCAGGGTCCGGCTCACGCCATTGTCGTAAAGCACGAAGCTCATCACATAGGAGGGCTCCCGCTCACCGGCGCCCGGCTCGAAATAGCTCAAGGTGACCGGCCAGGATGCGTGCCCCCTCAATTGCTCGGCATTCGCGGCGGCTTCCGCGTGCTGCGCAGCATCCGCCGAAACGGGCGCGCCGATCACGGCGAGGGTGTCATAAACCTTGTTGCCCGTATCGGATCCGTCGAAAATCTTGGCCGAGAAGAGCTTGCTGCCGGCGAGCGCCTGCTCGACGAGGCGCTTGATATGAGCATTCGGGAACAGGGTTTCGGAAGGCGCGGTCACTTTCGAGGGCTCGGGCTTTTGCACCGTGATCTCGATGCCGTCGGAAGTCGCGCGCGCCTGGCCCTCCGTGTGATCCGTCCTGTCGCCGCGCACCGCGTCGGTAGTAAATCGCAACATGGTGCCATCGCCGCTCTCGAAGGATGTCGAGCGCACATCGAAACTACGGTCCGGATTGCCTTCCGCGCCGCTCAACTGCGTGACCTGACGGAAATTCGTCGCATAGCCGTCACAGGCCGTGCCGGTGATCTCGAAGACGAGCCGCCCGCGCGCCTCATCGACACCGTTCGTCCCCTTGCTCGACAACAGCGAGAGCTCATAGACCGCGCGATGCGGCACGAGGACGATCTTGGGGGTCGCCATCGCCTTGCCGCAAAGACAGACGCCGACGAGCGAGGCGAAGGCGATGGGGCGGAAGATGCGATTTGTTCTGGACACGGGCCAGTTGCTCCTGCGCTCGCCTCAAGGGGCGCGCCTTTGTGACGGACTTCGCTTGAGCCATAGCACATAAGATGGCGAAGTTTGGGAGAGACGCGTCGAGGCCATCATGGGCGATTTGACCGGGCGACCTCTCCTTCCTCCTTGCTCGGCTTATGCGCTAGCTCCCTCGAACAAGACAAAACCGGAGAACTCAGGTGTTGCCCGACCCGGACACCTCCTGTGCTCGCGACATGAGCATGGGTGCTGAGCACAGGTGCTGCTTGCCGCCCTATGGCGGCGGAGCTATATACGCCGATTGTCGGAGCGTGGCGCAGCCCGGTTAGCGCACTAGTCTGGGGGACTAGGGGTCGGAGGTTCAAATCCTCTCGCTCCGACCATAAAAACACACTTATATCAAATACTTACGCGCAAGGCCCAAAAGCCGCTCAACCCTCAAATTTCGCTTCTGTCGCCACGCTGTCGCCACCCCGGGACCGCGGCGGGGCGCGTGCTGCGCACGCGAAAGCGCTCCTTTACGAGGCTGGTGGCTTCTCCTTCAGCGCCTTCAAATGAAGCACGCTGCAGGCCATAGCATTTGGCTCCTGGCCCGCTTTCTCGGCCCACTCGCAGGCCCAGAAAATACGAACCCATGCGTCGGGGGTCTTGTAGACCGGAAACTGCTGCGGCTCGTGGCGCAGATAACGGCTGACCGTTTCGATGCAGATC
>DASZIL010000086.1:0-3311 GCA_035949255.1 Beijerinckiaceae bacterium
GGTTGAATAGGCGAGCACCATCGTCCGGCAGGATCGCTCGAGGAAGTAGAGATCATCGAAAGCCTCGGCGACCGAATTGCCGGCAATGAGAACGCCATGGTTGCCCATCATCATCACGCTCTTGTTGCCGAGCGCGCGCGCCAGGCGCTCGCCTTCTTCCTTGTCGTCCGCGATGCCGCCAAAGCCAAGATCGATGTGGATCCGGTTGTAGAAGCGCGCCGAGTTCTGATCGATGGGCTTCAGCTCCGGATCGGCGAGCGAAGCCAGAGCCGTGGCATAGGGCGGGTGCAAATGGAGAATGCAGCGCGCATGCGGGAGCGCGGCATGAATGCTTCCATGAATGCACCAGGCGGAGGGATCGGGCGCATTTTCACGGCTCATCGTTTCAGCATCGTCGCTGTCGAGCAGCAAGAGGTCGCTCGCCTTGATCGTCGAGAAATGCCGCCAGCGCGGATTCAAGAGGAACAACTTCCCGTCGCCGGAGACCGCGAGGCTGAAGTGATTGGCGACCGATTCATGCCAATCGAACTCGACCGCGAGCCGAAAGGCGGCGGCGAGATCCACACGCAATTGCCACTCCTCGGTTTCCCGGGGCCGCCTCGTCTCGATGCTGCTGACGGCTGACATCACCTGCCTCCTCCGCGCCCGCCTCGCCGCGTCTCCTTGAAGAAGGCCGCCCGTCGCGCCGGCAAATGACTGCCTTCTTCGGAGAAAGCCTCGCATGGCGCGCCCTCACAAGCAATGGCGGGGCAAGCCGAAGCTCGCCAATCTCAGAGCCTCTTCGGGCTTGATCCGCGACACCGCGCCGTCCAAGCTCGGTCTTACCAAAAGAAGAAGCATTTGCGATAAGCTTATGCGTGAAAGGAAAGAGGGTACAACTCCACCGTTTTCTTCCGCTCTTCTGCTTTAAGCCTTTCGCCCTTGCCGCGCCTGCCGAGCGTCGCTTCGGCCAGCATCGAAAAGGAACTCGAAACATGGCGTTCAAGGTTCAGGTCGGCCCCGCACAGATCGCCATCCATCAGGGACAGACCGTCCTCGTCACCGAGCCCGGCGGGCAAGTCAAATGGCCGAGCAAGCGTGGGCTCTATTTCCGCGACACGAGGGTGATCAGCGCCTGGGCCATCTACGCCAATGGCGAGCCATGGGATCTCTTGAACGGCGGCGCCATCGCGCCGCACGCGGCACTCATCTTCGAGACCAACCGCGCCTTCCTCACCGAGGACGGCCCGATCCCCCCGCGCACGCTAGGCCTCATGATCGCCCGCCATATCGACGGCGGGCTGCATGAGGACATCGAGATCGTGAACAATGGCCAGGTGCCCGTGCGTTTCAATCTCGAGATCGCGATGCGCGCCGATTTCGCCGATATCTTCGAAGTCAAGAGCGAGCGCATCGTGCGGCGCGGCCGCATTACCACCACCTGGTCGCAGCGGCGCCAAGCGCTCCGCATCACCTATCGCAACAAGGATTTCGGCCGCGAAGTGATCGTGCGCACCGGCAAGGGGGACGGCGAGATGGCCGTGGACGCCAACGGCCGGCTGAGCTTCGACATCACGCTCAAGCCCGCGCAAATCTGGCGCCGCTGCCTCATGTACGACTTGACCGATGGCGGCACGCCGATCCGCGCGCCCCGGCAATGCGCCCATACGAGCGCGACATCGGACCATGCGGTCATGATGGACGAATGGCGGGAGACGGTTCTGAAGATCGACACCAGCAACGAGGAATTCTATCGCTGCTTTGATCAAGGCGTGCAGGACATGGCGGCGCTGCGCCTGCCGCTACCCGGCACCGATCACATGGTGTTCGTGCCGGCGGCGGGGCTGCCATGGTTCCTGGCGCTCTTCGGCCGCGATACGCTGATCGCCTCCTTGCAGACGATGATCGTCTATCCCGAATTCGCCATGGGCACCTTGGAGGTGCTCGGCCAATATCAGGCGAAAGAGCGTGACGATTACCGCGATGCCGAGCCCGGCAAGATCCTGCACGAGCTTCGCTATGGCGAGCTTGCGCATTTCAAGCTCATCCCGCACACGCCCTATTACGGCACCGCGGATGCGACACCGCTTTATCTCGTGGCGCTGCACGCCACCTGGCGCGCCACCGGCGATCGCGCGCTCATCGAAAAGCAGCTGCCGATCGCCGAGGCTTGCCTCGCCTGGATCGACAAATACGGCGACCGGGATGGCGATGGATTCCAGGAATATCAAACGCGCTCGAAGGGCGGTTACGAGAATATGGGCTGGAAGGATTCAGGCGATGCCGTGATGTATCCGGACGGCACCCTGGTGCGCGGCCCGAAGGCGCTCTGCGAGCTGCAAGGCTATGTCTACGACGCCTGGCTGCGCATGGCCGAGGTCTTCGACGAACTCGACGAAAAGCGGCGCGCCGGCGCATTGCGCAAGAAGGCGGCTGCCCTGTTCAAGAAATTCAACGAGGCCTTCTGGGACGAGAAATCCGGTTTCTACGCCTATGCGCTCGACGGCGACAAGAAGAAGGTTCTGTCGGTCGCCTCCAATGTAGGACAATGCCTGTGGTCCGGAATCATCGCGCCGGAACGCGCAGCGGCCGTGGTCAAGCGGCTCATGCAAAAGGACATGTGGAGCGGCTGGGGCATCCGCACGCTCTCGGCGGACCACCCCTCCTTCAATCCTTACAATTACCAGACGGGAGCCGTCTGGCCGCATGACAACTCCCTCATCGCGCTCGGCATGCGCCGCTATGGCTTTGCCGCCGAAGCGGCGGCCGTGGCACGCGACATCAGCCGCGCCGCGAGCCATTTCCTCTTGAATCAGTTGCCGGAGCTTTATGGCGGGCTGCAGCGCGACCCGACGAGCTTCCCGGTGCAATATCTCGGCGCCAATGTGCCGCAGGCCTGGGCGGCGGGCACGCCCTTCATGCTGCTGCAGACAATTCTCGGCCTGCAACAGGATGCGCCGCGCGGCAAGCTCTATGTCGATCCCATGCTCCCGGAATGGCTGCCCGACGTCACGCTCACCGATTTGCGCCTCGGGCATCACCATTTCGACATCCGCTTCTGGCGGGAGGGCAAGGAGACGAAGTTCAAGGTGTTGAAGGGCAACCGGCACGCGGTCGAGCGCATGAGCATCTCGCTGTCGCAAGGTGTCGAGGGCGGCGAGCTGCAGTCGGAAGCGGCAGGGAGCCGCCCGAAGGGACCGGGAACGCGCCGCGCTGCCGCCGCCCGCCGCCGCCATGCGAGAGGATGACGAGGCGATGCGCGCGCAAGCGACCGGCGCTCAATCTTCAACGAATGACTTCAGCCTCGCCAAGGCCTCGTCCCATTGCTTCGA
>DASZIL010000087.1:0-23037 GCA_035949255.1 Beijerinckiaceae bacterium
TTGTCATTCGCAGCTCGCAATGATGTTTTGCAGCCGTGCCAGCACGTCCTGCACGACGGCGGGCGAGGGCTTGCCCTTGAGCGATACTATCCCCTTGAAATCGTTCGGGTCGACCGCGACCTCGCCGCCCTTCAAGGCGTCACCGAGCTTGCGCTTCGCGGCGGCGGCGCGGAGATCCCGCGCTTCTGCTTCCATGAACGGCTGTCGATCGCCGGCAATTGCCGCATGTGCCTCATCGAGGTGAAGGGCAACCCCAAGCCTCAAGCTTCTTGTGCCATGGCGGTGCGCGATCTGCGTCCGGGCCCCAATGGCGAGCCGCCCGTGCTCAATACCAAGACGCCGATGGTGAAGAAGGCGCGTGAAGGCGTGATGGAGTTTTTGCTCATCAACCATCCGCTCGATTGCCCGATCTGCGACCAGGGCGGTGAGTGCGATTTGCAGGACCAGGCGATGGCCTATGGGGTCGACACCTCGCGCTTTCACGAGAACAAGCGCGCCGTCGAGGACAAATATCTCGGGCCTCTCGTCAAGACCTCGATGAATCGCTGCATTCACTGCACGCGCTGCGTGCGTTTCATCACGGAGGTCGCGGGCGTCGCCGATCTCGGCGCCATCGGCCGCGGCGAGGACATGGAGATCACCACCTATCTCGAGCACGCGATGCGTTCCGAGCTGCAAGGGAACGTCGTCGATCTCTGCCCCGTCGGCGCACTCACCGCCAAGCCATGGGCGCTGCAATATCGGCCGTGGGAATTCGCCAAGACCGAATCGATCGACGTCATGGACGGTCTGGGCTCGGCAATTCGGGTCGATTCGCGTGGACGCGAGGTGATGCGCATCCTGCCGCGTGTCAACGACGACGTGAACGAGGAGTGGATTTCCGACAAGACCCGCCATGTCGTCGACGGCTTGCGCACTCAAAGGCTCGACAAGCCCTATCTGCGCGGCACCGACGGCAAGTTGCGCGCGGTCTCATGGCGCGAGGCCTTCGCGGCCATCAAGGCCCGGTTTGACGCCGCCACCCCCGAGCGCATCGGCGCGATCGCTGGCGAGCTCGCGAGCGTCGAGGAGATGTTCGCGCTCAAGCTGTTGATGGAGCAGCAGGGCTCGCGCAATATCGATGCGCGCGAGGACGGCTCGCCGCTCCATCCGCGCTTCGGCCGCGCTTCCTATCTCTTCAACGCCAGGATCGCCGGCATCGAGGAGGCCGACGCCATTCTTCTCGTGGGTGTCAATCCGCGCCGCGACGGCGCCGTGCTGAACGCCCGCATTCGCAAGCGCTGGCGAATGGGCAACCTTCGGATCGGGCTCATCGGCGAGCGCGCCGACCTCACCTATCCTTACGAATATCTGGGCGCCGGCGGCCAGAGCCTCGCGTCGATCGTTGCGGGAGAGGGAGATTTCGCCGCGGCGTTCCGCGCGGCGAAAAAGCCGCTGCTCATGCTTGGGCGCGGCGCCTTGGCGGGCGAGGGCGGGCTTGCCCAGCTTGCGCTCGCCGCAAAGGCGGCAAAAAGCTTTGACCTCGTTCGTGAGGGCTGGAACGGCTTTTGCGTGCTCAGCGCGACGGCCTCGCTCGTTGCCGCGCTCGATATCGGCTTCGTGCCTGGCGAAGGCGCAATGGATGCGCGCAGCATGGCGAAAGAAGGCGCGCTCGATTGCGTCTATCTTCTCGGCGCCGACACGATCGACATCGCACCCGGCGCTTTCGTCATCTACCAGGGAACACATGGCGACCGAGGCGCGCATCGCGCCGACGTCATCTTGCCGGGCGCCGCCTACACGGAAAAATCCGGCACCTATGTGAACACCGAGGGTCGCGTCCAGATGGGCGAGCGCGCCGTTTTCCCTCCTGGCGACGGGCGAGACGATTGGGCGATCCTGCGCGGGCTTTCGGGCGCGCTCGGCAAGCCCTTGCCCTTCGTTTCCCTGGGCGAGCTTCGCAAGATGCTCTATGGGCGGTATCCGCATCTTGCCGACATCGGTTCGATTGCGCCGCAGCAGGATGGCAATGCCGCCATCGCGGCGCTCGCGAACCTCGATGGAGCGGCTTCCACCGCACCCTATGCGTCAAGCGAGAGCGATTATTACCTTTCGAACGCGATCGCGAGAGCTTCGCGCGTCATGGCTCAATGCTCGGAGCTCGCGCGCGGCCATGCCTCGATCGCGGCGGAGTAGACGATGTCCGACATGCTGCTCGCCCTCATTCTCACCGCGATCAAGAGCGTCGTCCTGCTCGTCGTCCTTCTGATCTGCGTCGCCTTCATCCTGCTCGCGGATCGCAAGATCTGGGCGGCGGTGCAATTGCGGCGTGGGCCCAATGTCGTTGGACCTTTCGGCCTCTTGCAGAGCTTCGCCGATCTTTTGAAATTCGTCTTCAAGGAGCCGATCATTCCCTCCGGCGCCTCGAAGGGGATTTTTCTTTTGGCACCGCTCGTCACCTGCATCCTGGCGCTCGCCGCCTGGGCGGTCATTCCCGTGCAAGCCGGCTGGGCGATCGCCAACATCAATGTCGGCGTCCTCTACATCTTCGCCATCTCGTCGCTCGGCGTCTACGGCGTGATCATGGCCGGCTGGGCCTCGAACTCGAAATACCCCTTCCTCGCCGCCCTGCGTTGCGCCGCCCAGATGGTGTCCTACGAAGTCTCGATCGGCTTCGTCATCATCACCGTGCTGATGTGCGCGGGCTCGCTCAACCTCACCTCGATCGTGGAGGCGCAGGACAGCCGCTTCGGCCTCTTCGGCTGGTATTGGCTGCCGCTCCTTCCGATGTTCGTCGTCTTCTTCGTCTCGGCGCTTGCCGAGACCAATCGGCCGCCCTTCGACCTGATGGAGGCCGAATCCGAGCTCGTTGCCGGATTCATGGTCGAATACTCCTCGACACCCTATATGATGTTCATGCTCGGCGAATACGTCGCCGTGGTCACCATGTGCGCCATGACGACCATCCTGTTTCTTGGAGGATGGCTCTCGCCGCTGCCCTTCGCTCCCTTCACCTGGATTCCGGGCGCGCTGTGGTTCGTCCTCAAGACCTGCCTTGTCTTCTTCATGTTCGCCATGGTGAAGGCGATGGTGCCGCGCTATCGCTATGATCAGTTGATGCGGCTCGGCTGGAAGGTTTTCCTGCCGATCTCGCTCTTCATGGTGGTTGCCGTCGCGGCCGTGCTGCAGATTTTCGGCATCGCGCCGGTGGGCGTTTGAGGGCTAAACATGTCGCATCGCCCTTCACCTCCCTCGGACAATGGCGCAAGGCTTACGACGCGCGCTCACGGGGTCGTGGTCGGCGCGCACCGGCACCATCGGCTGAGCTCTTCGATAATCGTTCTTTGCGGCCTTCCTCGGCATGGCGCGATCGTCGCCTGCCGGCGCCGGCCGAAGAGAACATGAACACGAGGTCTCCCCAATGCCCCTCGATCAAGCCGCGAAATCCCTGTTCCTCAAGGAATTCGTCTCCGCCTTCTTCCTGTCCATGCGCTATTTCTTCAAGCCGAAGGCGACGCTGAACTATCCCTTCGAGAAGGGGCGGCTTTCCCCACGCTTTCGCGGCGAGCATGCGCTTCGCCGCTATCCCAACGGGGAAGAGCGTTGCATCGCCTGCAAGCTCTGCGAGGCCATTTGCCCCGCCCAGGCGATCACCATCGAGGCAGGGCCACGCCGCAATGACGGCACGCGCCGCACCACGCGCTACGATATCGACATGACGAAATGCATCTATTGCGGCATGTGCCAGGAGGCCTGCCCGGTGGACGCCATCGTCGAAGGGCCGAATTTCGAGTTCGCGACGGAGACGCGCGAGGAGCTGTTCTACGACAAGGATCGGCTTCTCGAGAACGGCACGCGGTGGGAGCGCGAGATCGCCCGCAACATCGCCATGGACGCCCCTTACCGCTGATCGCGAAAGCGCATGCCCGTTCCTCCTCCCTTCCCTCGATCGAAGCCGGGCCGCCCGGCGGGCGTTCGCCAGGCGTCCCGGCGGGCTTGCGCATCCGCGCCGGCGGCGGTCGAAGCACGCGCATTGTGCGGGGAAACTTGCGCGTCTATACACGGCGCGAGCTGATCGCCGCCGAGCGGAGCCAAATCGAGCGGAGCCCAGTCGAGCGGAGCCAAGGCACGAATGGATTTCTCTTTCGCCTTTTTCTATCTTTTCGCCGCCGTCCTGCTCGGCTCGGGCTTCATGGTGGTGGCCGCGCGCAACCCCGTCCACGCGGTGCTGTTCCTCATTCTCGCCTTCGTGAACGCGGCGGCGCTCTTCGTGCTCTTGTCGGCCGAGTTCCTGGCGATGATCCTCATCGTCGTCTACGTCGGGGCCGTCGCCGTCCTCTTCCTGTTCGTGGTGATGATGCTCGATGTCGATTTCGCGGAGCTCAAGCAAGGGTTCCTGCAATATCTGCCGATCGGTGCCTTGATCGGCGTGCTCTTCCTCATCGAGCTCATCGCGATCGCTTCGTTGATCGTCTCGGGCGGCAAAATCGCCGGCGCTCCGCTTGCGATCAACGCCGTGGCGCAAGGGGCGCGCAATGTCTCGAATGTGAAGGCGATCAGCGATGTGCTTTACACGACCTACGTCTACTATTTCGAGGTCGCCGGGCTGATCCTGCTCGTCGCCATGGTTGGCGCGATCGTGCTCACCTTGCATCGGCGCGAGGGGGTGAAGCGCCAAAACGCCGCCGAGCAGAATGCGCGCACCAAGCTCGCCGGCGTCGAGCTGCGCAAGGTGCCGTTCCGGCAGGGCGTATAGGGGAAGCTGCGTGACAATCGGGCTCACTCATTATCTGACGGTCGCGGCTATCCTGTTCACGCTCGGCGTGTTCGGGATCTTCCTCAACCGCAAGAACATCATCCTGATCATGATGTGCGTCGAGCTCATCCTGCTCGCGGTGAACATCAACCTCGTCGCCTTCTCGGCCTTCCGGGGTGACATCCTGGGTCAGATCTATGCGCTCTTGATCCTGACCGTCGCCGCCGCCGAAGCGGCGATCGGCCTTGCCATTCTGGTCGTCTATTACCGCAACCGCGGCACCATCGCGGTCGAAGACGTCAACATGATGCGCGGCTGAGCCGCTCGCGAAGGATCAGGCCCGGCGATGTATTCAGCGATTGTCTTCCTGCCGCTCTTCGGCTTCCTCATCGCCGGTGGGCTTGGGCGCGTGATCGGCGCGCGCGCCTGCGAGATCGTCACCACGGGATTCCTGATGCTCGCGATGCTGCTCTCCTGGATCGCCTTCTTACAGGTCGGGATCTGGCACCAGGGAGCGGAACTCGTGGATCTCGGGCCCTGGTTCAGCTCTGGGGCGCTGCGGGTCGAATGGGCGCTTCGCATCGACACGCTCACCGTGGTGATGCTGGTCGTCGTCAACACGGTCTCGGCGCTCGTCCACCTCTATTCGATCGGCTACATGGCGGATGACCCTTCGCGCCCACGCTTCTTCGCCTATCTGTCGCTCTTCACCTTCGCCATGTTGATGCTGGTGACGGCGGACAACCTCGTGCAGATGTTCTTCGGATGGGAAGGCGTCGGCCTCGCCTCCTATCTCCTGATCGGCTTCTGGTACGATCGGCCCTCGGCCAACGCCGCGGCCATCAAGGCCTTCATCGTCAACCGGGTGGGCGACTTCGGCTTCGCGCTCGGCATTTTCCTCGTCTTCACCTTGTTCAGCAGCGTCGCCTTCAACGATATCTTCGCGCGCGCGCCGGAGATCGCGAAGGGCAGCTTCCATTTCCTCGGCTTCGATTGGCCCGCACTGACGCTCGCCTGCCTCCTGCTGTTCATGGGCGCGATGGGCAAATCGGCCCAGTTCCTGCTCCACACCTGGCTTCCCGATGCGATGGAGGGGCCGACCCCGGTTTCCGCCCTCATTCACGCAGCGACCATGGTCACGGCCGGAGTTTTCATGGTGGCGCGCCTCTCGCCGTTGTTCGAGCAGGCGCCGTTTGCCCAGACGGCGGTGCTGGTGATCGGCGCGATCACCGCCTTCTTCGCCGCGACCGTCGGCCTCGTGCAGAACGACATCAAGCGCGTCATCGCCTATTCGACCTGCTCGCAGCTCGGCTACATGTTCGTGGCGCTCGGCGCGGGAGCCTATTCGATCGGCATCTTCCACCTGTTCACCCATGCCTTCTTCAAGGCGCTCCTTTTCCTCGGCGCGGGCTCCGTCATCGTCGCCATGCATCACGAGCAGGACATGCGGAAGATGGGCGGGCTGTGGAAATCAATCCCCTTCACCGGCGCCATGATGGTGATCGGCAGCTTGTCGCTCACGGGCTTTCCCTTCACCGCCGGCTTCTACTCGAAGGACGCCATCATCGAGGCTGCCTATGCGAGCGACCGCGAGGGCCATGTCTTCGCCTTTCTGTGCACGGCGATCGCCGCGCTGATGACGGCCTTCTACTCCTGGCGCCTCGTCTTCATGACCTTCTCCGGCCCGGCGCATTGGGGCGAGGCCGAGGCCCATGCGGCCGAGCCGCACGCCCAAGCCCTGCCCGACGCCGATAGCGCGCACTCGGGAACGGCGGTCGCGCACGCCGCCGAGGTTCCGGACGACGAGCACGGCCATGATCACGGGCCGATCGAACCCCATGAGAGCCCGCTCGTCATGCTCTTGCCGCTCGCGGTGCTTGCGCTCGGCGCTCTCGCGGCGGGCTTCGTCTTCGAGGGCGTTTTCTTCGGCGGCGCGGCGGAGAGTTTCTGGAACGGCTCGCTCGTCTTCCAAGAGGGGATCGTGAAGAAGGTCGAGGAAGTGCCGTTCCTCGTCGAGCATATTGCGCTCATCATGATGGTGATCGGCTCGGCGCTCGCCTATTGGTTCTATATCGTGAACCCTTCCCTGCCCGGACGGCTCGCGGCGGCCAATCCGATCCTTTACCGCTTCCTTCTCAACAAATGGTATTTCGACGAGATCTATGACTTCCTCTTCGTCCGCCCGGCGAAGGCGATCGGACGCTTCCTCTGGAAGGAGGGCGACGGGCGCGTGATCGACGGCCTGGGCCCCGACGGCGTGTCGGCGCGCGTCATCGATGTTGCGAGAGGCGCGGTTCGGCTGCAGAGCGGCTATCTCTATCACTACGCCTTCGCCATGCTTATCGGCGTTGCCGCCTTCATCACCTATTTCATCATCGTGGGAGCTCGGTGATGCCTGGCGTGCTTAGCGGCCTCCTCATCCTGCCGCTCATCGGATCGGCGCTCATTTTGTTCGTGCGCGGCGAGGACGAGGCCGCGCTCTCGAATATCCGCTACATCGCGCTGCTTACGACGCTCGTCACCTTCCTCTTGTCGCTCGTCGCCTGGTGGCAGTTCGATCCGGCGAATTCGGCCTTCCAGCTCGTCGAGCAGGCATCCTGGGTTTCGTCCTCGATCACCTTCAAGCTCGGCGTCGACGGCTATTCGCTTCCCTTCGTCTTGCTGACGGCCTTCCTGATGCCGTTCTGCATCCTTGCCTCCTGGCGCTCGATCGAGCGGCGGGTGCGCGAATACATGGTCGCCTTTCTCATCCTCGAGACGCTGATGATCGGCGTCTTCGTGTCGCTCGATCTCGTTCTCTTCTACCTGTTCTTCGAGGGCGGCCTCATTCCGATGTTCCTCATCATCGGGGTCTGGGGCGGTGAACGGCGCATCTATGCGAGCTTCAAATTCTTCCTCTACACGCTCCTCGGCTCGGTGCTCCTTCTCATCGCCGTCATGGCGATGTGGAAGACGGCGGGGACAACGGACATCGCCGCGCTGCTCACCTACCATTTCGCGCCCTCGCTGCAGAAATGGCTGTGGCTCGCCTTCTTCGCCTCCTTCGCGGTGAAGATGCCGATGTGGCCCGTCCACACCTGGTTGCCGGATGCGCATGTCGAGGCGCCCACGGCCGGCTCCGTCATCCTCGCCGGCATCCTCTTGAAGATGGGCGGCTACGGCTTCATCCGTTTCTCGCTGCCGATGTTCCCCGACGCGTCGCATGATTTCGCGCCGCTCATCTATGCGCTTTCCATCATCGCGATCATCTACACCTCGCTCGTCGCCCTCATGCAGGAGGACATGAAGAAGCTGATCGCCTATTCCTCCGTGGCCCATATGGGCTTCGTCACCATGGGGCTCTTCTCGATGACGGCGCAAGGCATCGAGGGCGCGATGTTCCTGATGGTGAGCCACGGACTCGTCTCGGCCGCGCTCTTCCTATGCGTCGGCGTCGTCTACGATCGCATGCACACGCGCCAGATCGCCGCCTATGGCGGCCTCGTGCATCGCATGCCGCTTTATGCCGCAGCCTTCATGGTGTTCACCTTGGCGAATATCGGCTTGCCCGGCACATCGGGCTTCGTCGGCGAGTTCCTGAGCTTGCTCGGCACTTTCAGGGCGAATGGCTGGGTCGCCTTTTTCGCCACCTTCGGGACGATCTTGTCGGCCGCCTATGCGCTCTGGCTTTACCGCAAGATCATTTTCGGCAAGCTCGTGAAACCCGAGCTGATGGGCATGCTCGATCTTTCGCCGCGCGAGATGTGGGTGATGGCGCCGCTCGTCGCGCTCGTCATCTTCTACGGTGTGCGTCCCGGCGTCATTCTCGACGCCTTCTCGGCGCCCACCGAAGCTCTCCTCAAATCGACAGGGCTTGCGCTCGGCGCGCTGAAGGCCGCCGCGCTCATGGCGCCATGAGGCTTTGATCCATGATGGCCACCGCGCTCCCTTCGATCGCCACCATCCTGCCCGAGCTCGTGCTCGCGGTAGGCGCGCTCGCGCTCATCCTTGTCGGCGCCTTCCAGGGGCTGCGCTCGATCAATCTCGTGAATGGAGCGGCCTTCGCGGTCGTCATCGTCGCGGCGCTAGCCGCCGCCTTTCAGGCGTCCCGGACCGAGACGGCGTTCAACGGCTCGTTCGTCGTCGATGATTTCGCGAGGTTCATGAAGGTCGTGACGCTCCTCGGCGCGGCCGCGACCTTGGCGCTCGCCATCGACGAGATGAGCCGGCAACGACAAAAGCCGTTCGAGCTTGCGATCCTCGTGCTGTTGTCGGCGCTCGGCATGCTTTTGATGATTTCCGCGAATGATCTCATCGCGCTTTACGTCGGCCTCGAGCTGTCGAGCCTCGCGCTCTACGTGCTCGCCGCGATCGACCGCGACAATGCGAAGGCGAGCGAGGCGGGCCTCAAATATTTCGTGCTCGGGGCCTTGTCCTCCGGCATGCTCCTTTACGGCGCTTCGCTCATCTACGGCTTCACCGGAAGCGTCAGCTTCGCCGGCATCGCCGCTGCCGTGAAGGCAGGCTCCGGTCCCGGACTGATGTTCGGCCTCGTCTTCCTTCTGGCTGGCCTCGCCTTCAAGATTTCCGCCGTGCCCTTCCATATGTGGACGCCCGATGTCTATGAAGGCGCGCCGACGCCCGTGACCGCCTATTTCGCCGCCACCAACAAGATCGCCGCGATGGCGCTCACGACGCGCGTACTGATCCAGGCTTTCGGCACGGATGCGGCCGAGTGGCGCCAGATCGTGGTGTTCATCTCGATTGCCTCGATGGGGCTCGGCTCTTTCGCCGCGATCGGCCAGCGCAACATCAAGCGGCTCATGGCCTATTCCTCGATCGGCCATGTCGGCTATGCGCTCGTCGGCCTCTCGGCCGGGACGCAAGACGGCGTCAACGGCGTCCTCGTCTACATGGCGATCTATATGGCGATGACCGTCGGCACCTTCGGTTGCATCCTCGCGATGCGCACCAAGGACGGCTCGGTGGAGACCATCGAGGACCTCGCCGGCCTGTCGAAATCCCAACCCGCCTTCGCCTTCGTGCTCATGGTGTTGATGTTCTCGCTCGCCGGTGTTCCCCCGCTCGCCGGCTTCTGGGCCAAATGGTACGTGTTCTCGGCGGCGGTCGACGCGGGCCTGGTGCCGCTCGCCGTCATCGGCTTCGTTACGAGCGTCGTTGGCGCCTTTTATTACCTGCGCGTCGTGAAGGTCATGTATTTTGACGACGGGCCGGCGCGTTTCGTGCCGCTTTCAGGCGTGCTCAAGGCGGTCCTCGCGCTGTGTGGCGTCGTCGTGATCCTCTTCGGCTTGGTGCCGACGCCGATCGTGACGGCGGCGACGGCGGCGGCGAAGTCCCTGTTTTGATGGAAAGGTCTGGCGAAGCCTTCTCATTGGGAAAGGCGGCAAGCGAGGCCGGGTACCGCTTGGAGACGCAAGCGGAGGTCTCTTCTACTTTCGATCTGGCGCTGGCGCGAGCGCGCGAAGGCGAGGCCTCGCGGCTTTGGATCGTGGCGCGAAGCCAGACGAAAGGTCGCGGTCGCCATGGCCGGGTATTCCTCTCGCCTCCCGGCAATCTTTACGCGAGCCTTCTCCTGCTGGAAGGGTGCCGGAGAGCCGACGCTCCCGAATTGGGGTTTGTCGCAGGGCTCGCGCTTTTCGATGCGGTGTCAAGGATGACCGGCCTTGAGCATCCGCGCCTTTCGCTCAAATGGCCCAACGACCTTCTCGTCGACGGGAAGAAATGCGCGGGCCTTCTTCTCGAAGGCCATCAAATTCATGACGGCGCCTTCGTCCTGATCCTTGGCATCGGCGTCAACGTTGCCGTACTTCCTTCCGGCCTGCCGGAAGCGACGATGCTCGCCCGCTTTGCGCCCGAGGCGACGGCTGAGCGGCTTTTCCCGCATTTGTCTGGTGCCTTCACGCACCGTTTTTCGGATTGGGCGCAAGCGCCGCGAGGGTCGCAGGCGCATTTCGCCGCCTGGGCCGAGCGCGCCCATGGGCTGGGCTCGCGCGTGCGGGTGAAAATGCCGAAGGGCGAGGTCGAAGGCTTGTTTCGTGGGCTTGACCGAGGCCGGCTCCTCCTCGACACGCAAGAAGGCCTCGTGAAGCTCGACGCCGGGGATCTTTACGTGCTCGGCAAAGCCCCGCCCACACAGGGCCGAGTTGCCTGAGCGCGGGATAAAGCTTCATGGAACCGGTGCGCATCTCCCGTAACTTCGTTGGGCTGCATGATTCTGGCGCGCCGATGCCGCCGATCTTGGCAACCTGTTCTTTGGTGGAAAAGCGATGAACGGCGCGTCTTCGGCTCTCGTCTTCGTCCCGCTCGGCGGGCTTGGCGAGATCGGCATGAACGCCGCGGCTTACGGCTTCGGCCCTCCCGGCAAGCGCCAATGGATCCTGGTCGATTGCGGCCTGACTTTCGCGGGCGACGAGGCGCCTGGGATCGACCTCGTCTACCCGAACCTCGCCTTTCTCGAGAAGGAGCGCAAAAACCTGAACGGCATCGTGATCACCCATGCCCATGAGGACCATATCGGCGCGCTTGCGGCGCTCTGGCCGCGACTCGGCGTCAAAGTTCATGCGACACGCTTTGCCGTCGAGCTGATGGGCGCGCGCCGTCTCGGCGAGCCCGGCGCGCCTAAGATTCCTCTTGCCACCGTTGATCCCGGCAAGCCCTTCGACATCGGGCCGTTCACTCTCGAATTCATCCCGGTCGCCCACTCCATCCCCGAATCCATGGCGCTTGCCATTCGCACGCCGGCAGGGCTCGTCTTGCACACCGGCGATTGGAAAATCGACCCGACCCCCATTCATGGATCGCCGACCGATGAGGCGCGTTTGCGCGCGCTCGGCGACGAAGGCGTGCTCGCGCTCATCTGCGATTCCACCAACATCGTGCGCGACGGTTCGAGCCCGAGCGAAGCGGAAGTCGCCAAGACGCTTCGCGGCTTGATCGCCGAAGCCCCGCAGCGGGTCGCCGTTACCATCTTCGCCTCGAATGTGGCGCGCATCCGCGCGGTCGCGGAAGCCGCGCGCGAGGCGCGGCGAGAGGTGGTGGTGGTAGGACGTGCCATGCAACGCGTCGTCGAGGTCGCCAGCGAATGCGGCTATCTCGGCGGTCTGCCGCCCTTCCACGCGCCGGAGGCTTACGTACACCTGCCGCGCGAGCGCGTGGTTGCCCTGTTGACCGGAAGCCAAGGCGAGCCGCGCGCCGCGCTTGCCCGCATCGCGACCGACGACCATCCGGCCATCACCCTCTCGCCGGGCGATCGCGTCATCTTCTCTTCACGCACCATTCCGGGCAATGAGAAGCCGGTGTCGCGCATCATCAACACGCTCATCCGCCAAGGCATCGAGGTCATCACCGATCGCACGCATCTCGTGCATGTCTCCGGCCATCCGCGTCGCGACGAGGTGCGCCGCATGTATGAATGGGTGCGCCCGAAGATTGCCATCCCGGCCCATGGCGAGGCGCTGCATTTGAGCGAGCATGCCGCCTTCGCGGAGGCGCTTGGTGTCGGGCAGGTGATCACGGCCTATGACGGCGACCTCGTTCAGCTTGCGCCCGGCCCCGCCGAGGTGACGGGAAAGGCCGAGGTCGGGCGCCTCTACCAGGACGGCACGATCCTGATCGACGCGCAGGACGATGCGATTCGCGAAAGGCGCAAGCTCTCCTTCGCGGGCATCGTGTCGGTCGCTTTCGCTGTCGATGCGCAAGGCGAGATTGCGGGCGAGGTCGAGATCGAGGCAAGCGGCGTGCCGCAAGCGACGCGCGAGGGTGCCTCCCTTTTCGACCTCGTGCTCGAGGCGGTGCTGCGCTGCGTGCACGGCCTGCCGCGGCCGCGCCGACGCGACGCTGATTTCGTCGAGAACGCCGTTGCCCGCGCGGTGCGCTCCGTGGTGAATGGGGTATGGGGAAAGAAGCCTCAGGTCCATGTCCTCGTGGTCAGCGTGTAAGCGATGATCGGGCGCCTCAACCATGTTGCCATCGCGGTGCCGGATGTGGCGGCGGCGGCGAAATCCTATCGCGAGCTTCTGGGAGCCGCGGTCTCGGAGCCGCAGCAGCTTCCCGAGCATGGCGTGACGGTGGTGTTCGTCGAGCTTGCGAACACCAAGATCGAGCTTCTCGAGGCGCTGGGCGCGGCCTCTCCCATTGCCAAGTTTCTGACGCGCAATCCGGAAGGCGGCATGCATCACCTCTGCTACGAGGTCGACGACATTCTTGCGGCGCGCGATCGGCTGAAGGCCTCAGGTGCGCGTGTGCTGGGCGAAGGCGAGCCACGCCTCGGGGCGCACGGCAAGCCTGTCCTGTTCCTCAGCCCGAAGGATTTTTCCGGCGTCCTCATCGAGCTCGAAGAGGCGTGAGACGGTTCTCGTGCTAGGATCAGGGCGCGGCATGATCGAAGCTTTCCCGATGCCGCGATCGCGCGCCGGCCGCGTGGTCACGTCACCGCGGAGCATTCATTGAAGGCAGGCCATGTTCGGCATTCCCTGGACCACGATTCTCGCCTGGGCCGCCATCTATGTCGTGGTGTGGTGGATCACCATCTTCGCGATCCTGCCGATCGGCGTGCGCAGCCAGGATGAGGCGGGTGAAGTCGTGCCGGGCTCCGATCCCGGCGCACCCGCCTTGCCGCGCCTTGCACTGAAGGCGTTGATCACCACGGCGGTTTCCGCCGTGATCCTCGCCGTCATCTACGCCTTCCACGGCTATCTCGACGATCTGTGACCGACAGGGCGAAGGTGCCGGCGCATCCACGTTTCGATGATGGACGAAGGAAGCGTGAATGACCGGGCCAAGCCCGGTCACGACGCATGGGGAGAGCGTGGTCGCGTCATTGTGAGTCGTCCGCTCCTTCCCCCGCAGTCATGCGCGGCTCGTCCCGCGCATCTACGACTTCGATGATTTCGACCAAGTAACACACGCGCGGCGTGCCGAATCCTTTGCGCGTTTCATTGTGATCCTGTCGTAAAAAATAAGCTTCGCTTGGCAGCACATGCTTTGAACCGCGCAGCCTCGCTCACCGCCTCGCTTATCCACAGAAAAGTCGTTGCCTAAGAGCGAGGTCCAATGCGTTCAGAACGAAATGCTTTTGGGAAACGGGCGCTCGATCGAGTAAAATCCCAACATTTCCGTTAACCTTCTGGTAACCCGCGCCTAAAATATTCTTTCGAACGAGGAAAGTATTGTTTTGTTGTTATCTGAATATTGTTGGGGAGATACGTTGTGAAGACTGTATTTTGGTATATGAAGGCAATAATAATATCTGATGATCAGTTATTAAGTCGTGTGTTGAAGGTCGTTCTCAAATCGATCGGCTTCGAGCGCGTCGAGGTCGCGGGCGATCTTCTCGAGCTGCGCCAACGCCAAGCGGATCCCCGGCACGACCTCATCATCGCGGACAGCGAATTGCGCGGGCTCGACGGCGCCGATTTGCTGTTGCTGGCACGGGCTGATCCGGTCTTGGCGCCGAGCCTGTTCATCGTCGTCACGGAAGATACCTCCTTCCGCTTCTTTGAGAAATGCATGCGGCGCGGTGCTGACGCGGTGGTCCACAAGCCCGTCGCGCCGGAGGATCTGACCGGCGCGGTGGTGCGGCTTCTCGCGAGCCGGCGCGCGTGGCGCGCCAAGGTGGTTCCTCACCCGAGAAGCCTGCCCCATCAAGCCTCGCTCGAAGAGGGCGTCGTCGAGCCGAGGCCTTGAGCGCGTCCTGCAGGCGCGTCGCCGACAAGCCCGTCTCCGATTGACCTTGAGCCGGCCTCGGTGAAGACTTGAGCCGAGGCGCTTCCGATCGATGGCCGGCAAATCCTCGGCGCCTCCCGGCACGGCCTGTTCCGGATCATGATGTCATTCATCGATCGGGCATGATCTTGTCGCAAAACCGGTTCTTATTTTCCGGCCACGCGTTCATTGATCGATGAGATCGTCACGGAAAAGCGCTATCGACTTTTCCGGGTGATACTCGAGGCTGGCGAGCATGCGTGCCGCGAAGGGAAAGCGAGATGGCGCAACGTTACGAGCTCTACTACTGGCCCTCGATCCAGGGACGCGGCGAGTTCGTGCGCCTCGCGCTCGAGGAGGCGGGCGTCGATTATGATGATGTCGCGCGCCGGGAAGCGGGCGCCATGTTCCGCCTCCTCGACGGCACCAAGGTCGCAACGCCTCCATTTGCCCCGCCCTTCCTCAAGGCCGGCCGCCTGCTGATCGGCCAGACCGCGAACATCTTGCTGTTTCTCGGCGCGCGTCACGGGCTTGCCCCGTCGAGCGAAGCCGGCAGGCTGTGGGCACATCAGCTTCAGCTCACGGTTACCGACCTTGTCGCCGAGGTCCATGACACGCATCATCCGATCTCGACCAATCGTTACTACGAGGAGCAGAAAGCGGAGGCGCGCCTGCGGGCGCGCGATTTCCTGAAGGAACGGTTGCCCAAATTCCTCGGTTATTTCGAGAGTGTCATCACGGCCAATCGAAAGGGCAAGGGGCATCTTGTCGGCGCGAGGCTCGCTTATGCGGATCTGTCGCTTTTCCAGCTCGTCGCGGGCCTGCGCTACGCCTTTCCACGCGCCATGAAGCGCGTCGAGCGGGATTGTCCGCGCGTCGTCGCCTTGCACGACCATGTCGAACGACGCCCGCGGATCACGGCCTATCTTAATTCGGACCGGCGCATCCCCTTCAATGAGGATGGCATCTTCCGTCGCTACAAGGAACTCGACGCTTAGCTTCCCCGTAGGAATTTGCGTCGCGTGGGGCAGGGGTGACTTCAGCCAATCGAGGAGGTGATCGGATGAACGAGGAGACGCAACGCCCCCTGGCCACCATCGTCGCCGCCGCGCCTCGCCATGAGCCCAAACCCGCCGACCCCTGCGTCATGGTGATCTTCGGCGCTTTCGGGGACCTCACCAAGCGCCTTGTGATGCCGGCGCTCTATAATCTCAACCGAACCGGAATCCTGCCCGCGCATTTCGCCTTGATCGGCGTCGATCTCGCGGACGGCACCGCCGAGAGCTGGCGTGAGCATCTCCACACGATGCTCGAGAGCTTCGTCGGTAGCGCCTCGGCGGAATTCGAGGTCGACAAGATCGATGAGAAGGCATGGTCTTCGCTCGCCGCGCGCATGAGCTATGTGCAAGGCGACATCACGAAGCCCGAGCTTTACGCGAAGCTCTCCGAAACGGTCGCCGAGGCGCAAAAGAAACAGGCGACCGGCGGCAATGTGATCTTCTACCTCGCGGTCGCCGATCGTTTCTTCGGCGCCGTCGTCGATCGGCTCGGCGAGGCGAAGCTCACGGGCCAGGAAGAGGGCAAGGACGGCAGGCCGCTTTTCTGGCGCCGTGTGGTGATCGAGAAACCCTTCGGCCATGACCTTGCGTCGGCCCGCGCGCTGAACGCCGAGATCAGGCGCACGCTGCGTGAGGATCAGATCTTCCGCATCGACCATTTTCTCGGCAAGGAGACGGTGCAGAACATCATGGCGTTTCGCTTCGCCAACGGGCTGTTCGAGCCGCTGTGGAATCGCGACCGCATCGATCATGTGCAGATCACGGTGGCCGAGACCGTCGGCGTCGAGGGGCGCGGCAAATTCTACGAGGTGACGGGCGCGCTCCGCGACATGGTGCCGAACCATGTCTTCACGCTGCTCGCCATGGTGGCGATGGAGCCTCCCGTCGGCTTCGATGCGCAGTCGATCCGCAACAAGAAGGGAGAGGTCTTCGCCGCCATTCCGGCGGTGCCGCCCGAGAATGCGGTGCGCGGCCAATATGGGCCGGGAAAGGTGCTCGGCCAGCCGAAGAAGGCCTATCGCGACGAGCCGAATGTCGCCAAGGATTCGAAGGTCGAAACCTATTGCGCGATGAAGCTCGAGATCGACAATTGGCGCTGGGCCGGCGTGCCCTTCTATTTGCGGACCGGCAAGAACATGGCGAGCCGCCTCACCGAGATCGCCATACGCTTCAAGGAGGCGCCGCACGCGCCGTTCGAGGCCGGCCCGGCAGGGGCTCCGCCGCCGAACTGGCTCGTCATCGCCATCCAGCCTGACGAGGGCATCTCGCTGCAATTCGAGGTCAAGCGGCCGGGTCCCGAGGTCATGCTGGCGACGGTGCGGATGAACTTCGCCTATTCCGACTGGTTCCCGAAAGAACCGAACGTCGGCTATGAGACGCTTCTCTATGACGTGATGATCGGCGATGCGACACTCTTCCACCGCGCCGACATGGTTGAGGAGGCTTGGCGCGTCGTGCAACCCGTGCTCGACTCCTGGGCGAGCGAGAAGGCTGATTTTCCGAATTACGCCTCGGGGAGCGACGGGCCGGGCGCCGCCGAGGAACTCATCGCGCGCGATGGTGGACGCCAATGGCGGCCCGTGACGCTGGCAACGGAGCCCAAATCATGATCCGCCTGATCATTGCCGATGTCGACGGCACTTTGGTGACGCAGGAGAAAGTGCTCACCGCCGAGGCGATCGCCGCGGCGCAAGAGCTTCGCGATGCTGGCATCACCCTTGCGCTCACGAGCGGACGGCCGCCGCGCGGCATGCAGATGCTGATCGAGCCTTTGAGGCTCGAAGGCCAGATCGCCGGCTTCAACGGCGGCGTCTACGTCAATCCCGATATGAGCGTGGTCGCGTCGCATCTCCTGGCGCCCGAGGTCGCGAGAGAAGCGATGCGGCTCATTCTCGACAAGGGACTCGACGCTTGGCTCTACACGCCGGACGAGTGGCTCGTGCGCAAGAAGGACGCACCCCATGTGGCGCGTGAGGCCTGGACGGTGAAGTTCGAGGCGAGGGTGACGCCGAGCTTCCCGGAGGATGCCATGTCGCGCGCGGTGAAGATCGTGGGCGTCTCGGATGATCATGCGCGCGTCGCCGAGTGCGAGAAGGCGGCGCAAGAGGCGCTCGGCGAGCGCGCGAGCGCCGCGCGCTCCCAGCCTTATTATCTCGACGTCACCCACCCGCAGGCCAACAAGGGAGCGGTCGTCACGACCCTTTCCAAATTGCTGGACGTTCCGACCGAGGAGATCGCGACCATCGGCGACATGCCCAATGACGTACTGATGTTCAAGAAGAGCGGGCTCTCGATCGCCATGGGCAACGCGAGCGACGAGGTGAAGGCTCAGGCGACGGCGGTGACCGCGAGCAACGAAGAGGAAGGCTTCGCCAAGGCGATGCGGAACGTCGTGATGAAGGGAAGGAAGCCATGAAGCCGGCGCACGGAACTCTGTTTGTCTATCAGGATGCGCGGGCGCTCGCCGGCGCGGCGGCGAAGTTCATGTGCGATTGTGCGCGGGCCAGGCCCGGCCCTTTCATCGTCGCTCTCTCCGGCGGCTCGACCCCGAAGCTCACCTATGAGACGCTCGGCGTCGAGCCGCTCGTCGCGCGTTTCCCCTGGGCACGTGCCCATTTCGTGTTCGGCGACGAGCGTTTCGTGCCGCCGGACAGCAAGGAGAGCAACGCTCGAATGGTGAGCGAGGCGATGTTGTCGATCGCGCCCGTGCCCCTCGACCATGTGCACCGCGTGCCGACGACCGGGGACGACCCCGAGGAGGCCGCGGCCGCCTATGAGCGCGGGCTCAAGGAGCTTTACGGCGCGCCCGAGCTCAGGCCCGGCAAGCCGCTTCTCGATCTCTGCCTTCTCGGCCTCGGCGATGACGGCCACACCGCTTCCTTGATACCCGGCGAGCCGGTGCTTCAGGAACGAAAGCGCTGGGTTGCGGTCGTCGGCCATGGACGACCGGAAGTGCGCATCACGCTCACCTATCCGGCGCTGGAATCGAGCGCGACGACGGCGTTTCTGGTGCAAGGGGAAGGCAAGCGCGCCATCCTCGATCGCGTGCTTTCCGGAGACGACACGGTGCCCGCCGGAAAGCTTCGCCCGCAAGGGGAGCTCTTCTGGCTTGCCGACGCGGCTGCCGCGGGCCGATGGAACGCAGCGAGTGCATCAAGCGGGTGAACCCGTCGGCTTCAAAGAGCCGATCAGTTTATCCAGGGGCGATGTCGAGCGCGCCGATGATCGCCGAGACGTCGGCGAGCCTATGCCCGCATATTCAGCCGGTGCCCTCGAGCTCGATCACGAGGTCGGTCGGCTCGGGATCATGAGGGATGAGCTTCGGCGGCCTGGCGTCCGTCCAATGTGCCAGCTCGACGACCCTACCGGCCTGAACGCCGTCGCGAGGCGGCTCCGCCGGCTCGACGATGTTCAACCCGTTGCCGTCGAGGAAGAAGGTGTGGTCGCCGAACATGTCGATCAGCTTGGGGACCACGGGATCGTTTTCGGGAACCAGCTTTGCCGGATATTGCGCCAAGGTTCGCTCGACCCATTCGGAATTCAGCCTCATCACGTCTTCCTTCGGTGCGCTCGCGCGGACATGGGGATGACCATGCGAATGACGGGAAAATTTGGCCTTGCCGTTCCCTGCACCTAGAGCGCGGAGGGCTCGAGGGCCGTGCGACTCCTCGACGCATGAAGGCTGTTGGGCAGCCCTTTGCCCGCGATCATCAAATTTTGGATCAAAAACGGCGCCCTTTTCCGCTTTTCGCGCTTCCCCGGGTAAGTCTTCGTTAAATACGTCGCGATTATCGTTAGCGAAGTCTTTCGATGATCGGATGAATGCTCATGGCGTCGCTCGCTGATCAGCCGTCACCGGAGGCGCGTCGGCTAGGGCGCGAGCTCGTGATCCTGCCGCCCTTTTCCCGGCCCTTCCTGCGCCGCAATTTTCGCAATATCGCGCTCGCCGGCGCCTGCCTCATCGCCGCGGCGGCGCTCGGCTGGGGCGCGGGTGCCCGTCATGGCGGCCCCGAGGGTCGAAGTGTCGAGACCGCCGACAAGCCCGATGTGGCCCAGCTTCTGTGGCAAAGCGAGGCCTCGCAACGCCAGGAGACGCGCCAGCTTGCCGACGAGGTGCGCGCCTTGAAGGCGAGCCTCGATCGCGGCCGGCCGACCGAGGAAGCAAAATCGCTCAAGGCGAGCGTCGAGACCCTGAAGCAAGGCCTCGATGCCGCAAAATCCGACACCTCAGGCACCCTCGCCCAGCTTGTGGGCAAGCTGGATCGCGCCGATCAGGTCACGGCGCAGAAGCTCGCCCAGATCGTCGAACGGCTCGACCGCCTGGAGCGCAGGGCCGACACCGCACCCATCGGCACGAGCGCGCCGCAGCCGCCGGCGCGTCCGAGCGCTCAGCCCATGCCCCAAAATTTCGGCATGCCGCCGCAAGCCAAGGTCACGGAGGCCAATTCGCAATCTTCACAGAAGCTGCCTATCCAAGGCTGGGTCTTGCGCGACGTTTATGACGGCATCGCCCTTGTCGAGGGCCACGGCGGTTATCGCGAGGTCGCGGTCGGAGAGGCCATCCCCGGCGTCGGCCGGGTCGAGGCGATCGAGCGCCATGGGCGCCATTGGGTCGTGGTCACGAGCCAGGGCGTCATCGCTTCGCAGGTCGAGTGAGAAGTGAATAGTGAGTGGTGAGGATTCACTCTTCACTCTTCACTCTGCCCATGGCGCGGTTGCAGTAGCAAAGCCACGAGGCCGCTCCAGCCCGTCTGATGCGAGGCGCCGAGGCCTCGCCCCGTGTCGCCGTGATAATATTCGTGGAAGAGCACGAGGTCTTCCGCGCCCTTCTGCTTCTCGAGGCCGGGGTAGGCGGCCATCACCGGGCGGCGTCCGTCCGGACCCTTGAGCGAGAGGCGGGTCAGGCGCTCGGAAAGCATCTCGGCGATCTTGCCGAGCGGCAGCTTGCGACCGGAACGCACCGGATACTCCACGAGGAAATCCTGGCTGTAATAGCTTTCGAGCTCATGGAGGGACTCGATCAAGAGGTAATTGATCGGCATCCAGACGGGCCCGCGCCAATTGGAGTTGCCGCCGAAGAGTCTCGAATCGGATTCGCCCGGCAGATAGCCGACGCTGAATTCCTTGCCGTCCGCATGGAAGACAAAAGGATGCGTCTCGTGGATTTTCGAGACCGAGCGGATGCCGTGCTCGGAAAGGAACTCCGTCTCATCGAGCATCCGGGCGAGCACCGCCTTCATCCGGTGGCCACGCAGAAGCGCGAGGAGAGCCGAGCCCTTCATGCCGGGCTGCAGCCAGCGCGACACGAGCGCGGCGAGGTCAGGCCGATGATGAAAGAACCAGAGCAAGGCCTTCGCGAATTTCGGCACGTCCCTCGCGCTCGCGATGTCGAGCACTTGCGCGGCCATGAGCGGCATCAAGCCGACGAGCGAGCGCACACGGATGGGCACGCCATGGCCGTTCGGCAGGCGCAGCACATCGTAGAAGAACTGGTCTTCCTCGTTCCAAAGATCGGTCTCGGTCATGCCGACCCGGCTCATGGCGTCGGCGATGAAGAGGAAATGCTCGAAGAACTTGACCGCGATGTCTTCGTAGACATGATCGCCCGTCGCGAGCTCGAGTGCGATCCGCATGAGGCGCAAGGCGAATTTCGCCATCCAGGCCGTGCCGTCCGACTGGTCGATGGTGCCGCCCGTCGGCAAGGGCGATGAGCGGTCGAAGAGGCCGATATTGTCGAGGCCGAGGAAGCCGCCCTGGAAGACGTTGCGGCCGTCGGCATCCTTGCGATTGACCCACCAGCCGAAATTCAAGAGCAGCTTGTGGAAGACGCGCTCGAGAAAATCCCTGTCGGCACGTCCGGTGAGCGCTTTGTCCATCTCGTAGATGCGCCAGGCGGCCCAGGCGTGGAGCGGGGGATTGGCGTCGCTGAATTCCCATTCATAAGCGGGAAGCTGGCCGTTTGGATGCATGAAGCGCTCTTGCAGGAGGAGCAAGAGCTGCGCCTTGGCGAATTCGGGATCGATGATCGCGAAGGTTACGGCCTGGAAGCACAAATCCCATGACGCGTACCAGGGATATTCCCATTTGTCGGGCATCGAGACGATGTCGTTGTTCGACAAATGCTGCCAATCGCGATCGCGCCCCGATTTGCGCTCGTCGGGAGGGGCCGGCTGGGCGGGGTCGCCCTCGAGCCAGCGGCGCACGTCGAAATTATAATATTGCTTCGACCAGATCATGCCGGCGAGCGCCTGTCGCTGCACGAGCTTCGCATCATCGCTCGCAAGATCGCTTTGCAGCGCGCCGTAGAATTCATCGGCCTCGGCGACGCGCGCGGTGAAGACCGCATCGAAATCGGCGAATGCCGCAGTTGGCTTGGCGCCGGCCTGCTGAAATCTCAGGCGAAGCGTCGCACTGGCTCCCGGCGCGAGCTCGAGTTTCACATGAGCGGCGCATTTCGTGCCCTGGTCGCGGCGGATGGCCTTCTCGTCTCCCGCGACGATGAAATCATTGATGCCGTCCTTGAAGGGGCCGGGGGCCTCGACGCCGAAAAGGCGCCACACATTCGTCTCGTTCTCGCAAAACAGGAAATCGCAAGACTGGTCGACGGCAAGCTCGCGATCGGCCATGCCGGGATGGCGGCCGAGCACCTTGTCGCCGACGAGGCGAAGCCAGGGCTTCTCGCTGTCCTTCTCCCAGGACCAGATATTGCGGGTGAAAAGCTGCGGCAGAAGATGCAGGCTCGCCCTTTCGGCCGCCTGATTGGTGACGGTGACGCGCATTAAAATGTCGGCAGGATCGGCCTTGGCGTATTCGACCGTCACGTCGAAATAACGGTTCTGCGCGAAGATGCCGGTATCGAGAATCTCGTATTCGGGATCATGCGTGGTGCGCCGCGCATTCTCGCGCCGCAGCTCCTCGTAAGGGAAGCGCGCCTGCGGATATTTGTAGAGCATCCGCAGGTAGGAATGGGTCGGCGTGGCGTCGAGATAGAAGTAGAGCTCCTTCACATCCTCGCCGTGATTGCCTTCCGCATTGGTGAGGCCGAAGAGGCGCTCCTTGATGAAGGGGTCCTGGCCGTTCCAGAGCGCGAGCGAGAGGCACCACCTGAGCTCGTCATCGCCGAAGCCCGCGATTCCGTCCTCGCCCCAGCGATAGGCGCGGCTCAGCGCTTCCTCATGCGTGAAATAGAGCCAGGCATCGCCATCGGCGCTGTAATCCTCGCGCACCGTTCCCCATTGCCGCTCGGCGAGATAGGGGCCGAAGCGGCGCCAGGCTTCGGCGTCGGGCCCGCGCAGGCGCTTCGCCTCCGCCGTGGCAAGGAGGCGCGCGCCCTGGCCGTTCGGATCGATCGTCATGCTCTTTTCCGGGGCATTGGCCTTGGGTGGGAACCGGCTCGGTGACGAAGCCATTCTATTATCGGCCATCGACGCGGCATATTCCAGGCATCGGGAAGCTGCGCGTCAAATGCCCGTAGCCTCGCGCTATTCGCAGATGCGGTAATTCACCGTCGCGCCATGCCGCAATATGTCGAAATGCATATGG
>DASZIL010000088.1:0-3898 GCA_035949255.1 Beijerinckiaceae bacterium
ATCATCCCGAAGGGCAATTCGCAAGAGCGCAGGAACGCGGCGTGGAAGCTGATCAAATGGCTGACGAGCCCGCAAATCTCCGGCGGCTGGAGCCGCTTCACCGGCTATTTCGCGCCGGTGAAGGCCGACGGCAAGACGCCGGACGATTTCATGAACCAGTTCTGGCCAGCGCTCGCCGGCAATGCACGCGTCGACGGCACGATCTATGGCGTGCCCTTCCAGAACTCGACGCCGCTGCTCTATTACAATGCCGAGCATTTCAAGGAGGCGGGGCTCGACCCCGACAAGCCGCCGGCGACCTGGGCCGACTGGGTCGAGGACGCCAAAAAGCTCACGAAACGCGAGGGCGACAAGACGACCCGCTACGGCATCATGCTGCCCGGAACCTACGACATTCTCGGCTGGACGATCTCGGCGCTCACCCTTTCGAACGGTGGGCTCTACTACAACGGCGATTACGGCGGTGAGATCTATTACGACACGCCCTCGACCCTCGGCGCGCTCACCTTCGTCGACGACCTCGTGCACAAGTTCAAGGTGATGCCCGAGGGCACGATCCAGACGCCCGCCATGAACAACGCCTTCTTCGGCGGCCAGGCCGCGATGATCGTCACGTCGACCGGTTCCTTGTCCTTCATCCGCCAGAACATGAAGGCGCCATTCAAGGTCGCCTTCATTCCAAGGAACGTCCGTAACGCCGTGCCGATCGGGGGTGCGTCGCTGATCATCCCGAAGGGCAATTCGCAAGAGCGCAGGAACGCGGCGTGGAAGCTGATCAAATGGCTGACGAGCCCGCAAATCTCCGGCGGCTGGAGCCGCTTCACCGGCTATTTCGCGCCGGTGAAGGCCGCCTATGAGCTGCCGGAGATGAAGGAGTTTCTCGACAAGAACCCGGACGCCAAGGTCGCGCTCGAGCAGCTCGCCTTCGCCAAGCCCTGGTTTGCGACCTACAACACCGTCGCGGTGCGCAAGGCGCTCGAGGACGAGGTGCAGGCGATGCTCTCCGGCAAGAAGACGCCGGCGGAAGCCGCCAAGGCCGCGCAAGCCAATGCGGATGCGTTGCTGAAACCTTATGTGGACGCGACCGCGCTCGATCTGCCGAAATGAAAGGGGCGAGATTCTCGACGCGATTGGCCGCGCTCGCCGCGCACGGCCGGGACCTCCCGGCCGTGGAGCGCGGCCCCCGTCGTCCGAGCTTCGGCGATGCTTCCGCGGGTCCGCGCGATGCTCATTTCTAGGCCGGAGTGCCAAGGCGCGCGGACACTGCGAGCAGCACGAGCGCGAAGAGGCTGACGACGGCGGAGAAAATCGCCACGGCCAGGACGAGCCCGAGGGCTTGCGCGCCGAAGCCGACGGCGATCACCGGAAGCGCCACGCCGAGATAGGACACGATATAGAAGCCGGAAGCCACTTCGGCGCGACGCGCCTCCGGAGCGAGCCTGTTCACCAGCACCATGGCGCCGAGATAGCCGAAGCCGTGGCCGGCGCCGACCACCAGCGCTCCGGCGAGAAGCAGCGCCGCGCCGTGCGCCGGATTCGCAAGCGCGAGGCTCGCAAGGCCGATCGGCAAGAGGACGAGGCCGATCGTGATCGCGACTCGGTGGGAGAGGCGTCGGCACAGGAGTTGCGCGCCGGCCGAGGCGAAGAGCATCACGGAGACGAAGGCGCCGCCGATCGCCAGATTGCCGACCCCGAGCAGCAGCTTCACATAGCCGGGCGCGAGCGTCAGAAACAGCCCCGCCGCGGCCCAAACGGTGAAGGAGACCGCCGAGGCGAAGGCGAATTGCGTACGGATCTCCGCCGGCACCGCCGGCAGGCGAAGCTCGAGCGCGAAGGGGCGCCGCCGCGAGACGGTCTCGGGCATGAAGGCGAGCGCGACGATCGGAAGCATGAGCGCAAGATAGATGAGGAAAGGCAGCCTTGTCGGCCAAGGGCCATATTCGGCGAGGAACCCGCCGAAGAGCGGACCGAGCGCGGCGCCGCTCGAATTGGTGACGGAGACCGCGAAGGCCGCTCGCTGCCGGTTTCCGTGAGGCTCGAGCTCGAGCATCGCGGCCGTGCCCGCGCCCGCCACCACGCCGGTCGCGATCCCCTGGAGCGCGCGCGCAATGAACAGAGAGGCGAGGCCCTCGGCGCCCGCAAAGATCGCGGCGCCGAGCGCGCCGAGGCTGAACCCGAGGAGGATGACGGCGCGCCGGCCGATTCGGTCCGAGATCTGCCCGAAGGCGAGGAGCGAGGGGATGAGGAACAGCACATAGACCGCGAAGATCAAGGTGAGGACGCCCGAGGAGAAATGCAGCTCCTCTTGATAGACGCGATAAAGCGGCGTCGGGATCGTGGTGCCGACGAAAAGCATGAGGAAGGCGTAGCCGAGAAGCCAGAATGAAGCTCCGCGCGTCAAGGCGCGGCGACGGAACGCAACGGCGCTCATGAGGCTTCCTCTCTCCACCGCCGCGCCAAACACCCTGAACCGCCACCCGGGCCATGCTCCAAGCCGCGGACGCGCCTCGCAGGCTCTCGGCCGAGCCCCGATGGCCACCCGTCGACGGCCATGAGGGCTTCTCTGCCGATTGCGTTTACATCAAGTGAACCGCCGTTTTCCACCGCCCCGATGCGACGCTTCTACCACCGCTCACGGCTCGGGTGTCGCGAGGTAAGACGCGATCGCGATCATGTCGTCCGTCGAGAGCTTCTCGACGATCGGGCGCATGATGGCGCTCGCCGCACCCGCGCGAGCGCCCGTTTTGATGTCGTAGAGCTGGCGAACGATATAGCTCGGCGAGCGCCCGGCGATTCCCGGAATGGGCCCGCCGCCGGTCAGGTCGGGCGAGTGGCAAGCACCGCAGGGCGTGGGCGCACCCGCGCCCTCTCCCTTGACGAGAGCTTCGCCTCTCGCGACGGCACCTTTCGGCACATAGGCGATGAATTGCGAGCGTGAATCGCGCAGCTCGAATTGTTGCGCATCTGCCGGCACCTCGACGATGCGCCGCCCTAAAGGTTCCATGCCGCCTTTCGGGTCGAGCTTGTAGAAGACGCGGGCGAGCTCGGTTCTCGGCGCCATGTCGCTTTCCACGACCTTGATGATCGGCTTGGGCTTGAGAGCGGAAAAGTAATTCGCCGCCGCCTGCACCTCGGCGTCGCTCGCCGCTCGCGCCGTGTCGATCATGAGCGTGATGGGGATTCTTTGCGGGCCGGAAAATTTGCGCGCGCCGCTTTTGAAGTCAGCCATCTGCTGCACGATGTATTCGGCGGGAAGCCCGGCGAGGCTCGCGTTTTCGGGGCCGCCCGTTCCTTCGGCGCGGTGACATGAGCCGCAGGCGCGCACTTGGGGCGGATCGCCGTGCGCGACCACATCGGGCATGGGAGGATGATCCGCGGGGTGCCAATCGGGAGAAAAGAACAGGTCCAGCTCCTGCCTTGTCGTGAAGCTCGAGCTGCTTCCGGGAACGTGCCGGGGAATGTCGTCAACCGGCGGCGTGGGGAAATCGGGAGCCCATGGATAGGCGAAAGCCGGAAAATCGTCCGCCTGCCCGGCGGCTTTCGCGGGCTCTCCCTTTGTGAGCGGATTCGCCATTCCAGCAAGCGCCACGCACAGGAAAACCAAGGTGGCCGGAAGCCCCTTTATCGATGTCTTCACGAGGCGCTCCATTCGGGACGGCGAAAAACAGTGAGGGGTCAAACGCTGTATCCTGCCCGCACACTCGCGCGCTGGCGAGTCCGCCGTCGATCGTGAGCTCGACGTATCGAGATGCCCCGCCAAATCGGGCCGGCGTGGAGCCAAGGTTGGGAGCGCGTCCGATGACTTTTACGGCCAAAGGCCCCGTGCAAAAATAAGCACGGCTTCGAGGCCCGAACCGCGGATGCAAGAAATGGAGCGCGCGATGGCACAACGAAGGGT
>DASZIL010000089.1:0-2265 GCA_035949255.1 Beijerinckiaceae bacterium
CATGGAACACGGCCTCAACCTGCATCGGTGAGGCGGGGCGAAGGCGGCGATGAGCAAGGCTTCCTTCCTGCCGCAAGAGATCATCCGGGCAAAGCGCGACGGCTTGCGCCTTCCGCCGGAAGACATCGCGCGCTTCATCGAGGGCCTCACGAGCGGAAAGGTGAGCGAAGGCCAGGCCGCGGCCTTCGCCATGGCGGTTTATCTCAAGGGCCTCGCGCTCGACGAGCGCGTCGCCCTCACGCGCGCCATGACGGCTTCGGGCGAGGTGCTGCGCTGGGACCTTCCGGGCCCGGTTCTCGACAAGCATTCGACGGGCGGCGTCGGCGACAATGTGAGCCTGATCCTCGCGCCCGCCGTCGCCGCCTCCGGCGGCTTCGTGCCGATGATCTCGGGGCGCGGCCTTGGGCATACCGGCGGCACGCTCGACAAGCTCGAGGCCATCAAAGGCTATCGGGCGCAGCCGGGGATCGAGGCCTTTCGCCGCGCCGTGCGCAAGGCCGGTTGCGCCATCATCGGCCAGACGGGCGAGCTCGCCCCGGCCGACAAGCGCCTCTATGCGATTCGCGACGTCACCGCGACGGTCGAATCGATCGATCTCATCACCGCATCGATCCTCGCAAAGAAGCTCGCCGCCGGCCTCGGCGGCCTGGTTCTCGACGTGAAATGGGGCGCCGGCGCCTTCATGACGAGCCTCGACAAGGCGCAAGAGCTTGCCGAAAGCCTCGTCCATGTGGCGAATGGCGCGGGGCTGCCGACGACCGCGCTCCTCACCGACATGCGCGAGCCGCTCGCGGATGCCGCCGGCAGTGCGCTCGAGACCCATCACGCCATCGCGCATCTTGCGGGCCACAGGCGCCAGGAGCGCGTGCATGAGGTCGTGCTCGCGCTCGGCGCCGAGATGCTGGTTCTCGGCGGCATCGCGGCCGATCTCGACGAGGGCAGGCGCAAGATCGCCAAGGCGCTTGCGAGCGGCGCCGCGGCCGAGCGCTTCGGCCGCATGGTCGCCGAGCTCGGCGGGCCCGCAAACCTCATCGAGCGGCCGCATCTTCATCTCGACACGGCGCCGGTGACGCATGAGGTTCTGGCGGAGCGCGAGGGCGTGGTCACCGCGATCGACACGCGCGCGCTCGGCCTCGCGGTCGTCGCGCTCGGCGGCGGGCGCACGCGCCCGCAAGACGCGATCGACCCCGCCGTCGGGCTGACGCGCCTTGCCGGCATCGGCACGAGGATCGAGCCCGGCACGCCGCTCGCCGTCGTGCATGCGCGCGACGCCGCCCGCGCCGAGGCCGCCGCCGCGAGGTTGCGCGCCGCCTATGCGATCGGCGAAAAGGCACCGAGCCACCATCACGGCCTCGTCACCGCACGATTGGAGCGACCCTCATGAAACAAAACGCCATCCTCGTCGCTGCCCCCACGATGCGGCCGGAAGGCTGGCGCAAGCGGCTCGCCGCCGCCTTGCCGGGCCGCGCCGTGCATGTCCTCGGCGAGAGCTTCGATAAGGCCTCGATCGCCTATGCGGCGACCTGGTGGCACCCCAAAGGCTCCTTGTCGGATCTCCCCAATCTCGAGGCGATCTTCTCGCTCGGCGCCGGCGTCGATCATGTCTTCGTCGATCCGAACCTGCCTTCGGTCCCCGTGGCGCGCGTCGTCGACCCCGACCTCACCCAGCGAATGACCGAATGGGCGGTGCTGCATGTGCTCCTGCACCATCGCCAGCAGCGGCATTTTGACCGCCAGCAACGGGAGAAGCTGTGGGAGGAGGATCCCGACCAGCCCGCCGCCAAGGACGTGCGCATCGGCGTCATGGGCATGGGCGAGCTCGGCGCCGACGCGGCGCGAAAGCTGCAAGCTCTCGGCTTCGACGTCGCGGGGTGGAGCGCGACGCGCAAGAGCTTTCCCGGCATCCGCTCCTTCGCAGGCGCGCGGGAGCGCGACGCCTTCCTCGGCCGCACCGACATCCTCATCGTGCTCATGCCCCACACGCCCGAAACGCATGGCATCATCAACGGCGATCTTCTTTCGAAGCTCGCAAAGGATGGACGCTTCGGCGGGCCCTTCCTCCTCAACGCGGGTCGCGGCGGCCTGCAGGTCGAGGCCGACATCCTCGCGGCGCTCGATGCCGGCACGCTCAAGGGGGCATCGCTCGACGTCTTCGAGACGGAGCCCTTGCCCGCCGCCTCACCGCTCTGGGCGCATCCCAAGGTCTATGTGTCGCCGCACAACGCCGCGATCAGCGATCACGATGCGATCAGCATCTTGATCGCG
>DASZIL010000090.1:0-8707 GCA_035949255.1 Beijerinckiaceae bacterium
GCGCACGCCTTTCGGCGCGAGCTCGAGCGCCATGGCCCGCGTCGCCTGGAGCACGGCCGCCTTCGAGACGGCATAGGCGAGATTGCCCTTCTGCACGCCGAAGGAGAGAATCGAGGCGATGTTGACGATCGCGCCGCCGCCTGCGGCCACCATGCGCCGGGCGGCCTCTTGGGCGGTCGCCACCACGGCATCGAGGTTGATGCCGAGCGTCTCGCGCCACGTCTCATCACGCATGCCGAGGAAGGATTGCGGCTTCGCCACGCCGGCATTGTTGATCAGCACCGTCACGGGGCCGAACTTCGCTTGTGCCGCATCGAAGGCCCGCGCGATCTCGGCGCGATCTCCGACATCGGCAGCGATCGGGAGCGCCCGGCCGCCCGCGGCTTCGATCTCGGCGGCGAGCGCCTCGAGCCTTTCCTTGCGCCGCGCCACGAGAACGACGCTCGCGCCGCGCTCCGCGAGCACGAGCGCGAATCTGCGCCCAAGGCCCGAGGAGGCGCCGGTGACGAGCGCCACGGCGCCTGAAAGATCGAAGAGGGTGGAGGCTGTCATGAGGCGTCCGCCAATGAGTTGTGCGTCACGCCATGTGCGCGCGCGCTCGATCCGTCAAGGCGGGGAGTGCGGTCTCCGAAATCACGACAAGGCGAGGTAGCGCAAACGCAGGCTCTCATCGCTCACCAGCTGGGACATCGGACCTACATGGCGCACGACGCCGCGCTCGAGGAGCACCGCGCTATCCGCGATCGCGGCGAGGAAATTGAGGTTCTGCTCCGAGACGATCATCGTGAGGTTGTCGCGCTTGAGCGCAAGCATGGCGCGCGCCATCTCCTCGACGATGACCGGAGCAAGTCCTTCCGAAGGCTCGTCCACGAGGATGAGGCGCGGGTTGCCCATCAGGGTGCGCGCGATAGTGAGCATCTGCTGCTCGCCGCCCGAGAGCTGCCCCGCCGAACGATGAAGCGAGCGTCCGAGATTCGGGAAGAGCGCGATGAGGCGCTCGACGCTCCAAGGTTCGCGCCCATCAGTGACGGCGCGGGCGCCGACCGCGAGATTCTCGGCGACAGTGAGGTCGGTGAAGATGCGCCGATCCTCGGGCACGAAGCCCACGCCCATTCGCGCGATGCGATAGGCGTCGAGGCCCGTGATCTCCCGCCCTTCGAAGAGGATGCGGCCGGCGGAGGGCGGAACGAGTCCAATGATCGCTTTGAGCGTCGTCGATTTGCCCGCCCCGTTGCGTCCGGAGAGCGCGACGATCTCGCCGGGCTTGGCTTCGAAGGAGACGCCGTGCAGGATTTTCGCTCGTCCGTAATAGGCATCGAGCGCTTGCACCAAAAGCATCGGGGCCAGCGCCATCAGGATACCCCCGGAGCAAGCCCAGCGCCGAGATAGACGGCGCGTACGGCGTGATCGGCCTTGATCTTGTCGGGCGGGCCTTCGGCAAGAATCGAGCCGCGATCGAGCACGATGATGCGGTCCGCATTGGCGAAGACGACATCCATGTCGTGCTCTGTGAAGAGCACCGCGATGCCTTCGCGTTTCGCGAGGCTCGCCGCGAGCGCCATGAGCTGCACGCGCTCGCCCGGCGCCATGCCGGCCGTCGGCTCGTCCATCAAGAGGACCTTCGGGGCGCCCGCGAGCGCGATCGCAAGCTCGATCCGCTTGAGATCCCCGTAAGCCAGAATGGCGCAAGGACGCTCGGCCTCGGTCCGCATGCCGACCCGATCCAAGATCGCGTCTGCCTCCGCGCCGAAAGCTGCGGTCATGCGGCCGAAGACGCGCCTTGTGCGCGAGGCTTTGGCATTGAGCGCAAGCTGCACATTCTCGCGCACTGTCATCGAGGCGAACGCGGCGGTGATCTGGAAGGTCCGCCCGATGCCGCGCCGCCACAGAAGGCGCGGCGCCATTGCGGTCACGTCCGCTCCTTCGAGCCTCACGCGCCCGGCATCGGGCTTGAGCTGCCCGCCGATCATGTTGAAGCAGGTCGTCTTGCCGGCGCCGTTCGGTCCGATGAGGGCGACGGCCTCTCCCGCGTGGACGGAGAGATCGACGCCGCGCACCGCCTCGACCCCGCGAAAGCGCTTCACCAGCCCCTCGACCTCGAGCATCTTGGTGCTCATGCGGGCGCTGCCGGCGTGCGTGCCTTGCTGAACCATCCGGGAAGGAAGCCCATGATGCCGGAGGGCGCGACGAGCACGAGCGCGAGGATCATCACGCCGAGGATCGCGCGCCAAAAGGCCACGTTCGCCATGAGCTCGGCTTCGAGCCCGCCGAAGGCGAAGGCTCCGACGATCGGGCCGGTGAGCGAGCCGATGCCGCCGAGCAGCACCATGATCAAGGCATCGACGGATTTGCCGATGGCGAGATAGGTCGGAAAGACGGAGCCCTTGGCGAAGGCGTAAAGCCCACCGGCGATGCCGGCAAAGCCCGACGCGATCACGAAGCCCGCCCATTGCGTGCCGCGAACGTCGATGCCTGAGGCTTCGGCGCGCTGCGGCGCGTCGCGCGCGGCGCGCAGCGCATAGCCGATGGGTGAAAAGGCGCTCATGCGCAAGGCCGCGAGCGCGGCAACGGTGAGCGCAAGCGTCAGGAGGAGAAAAGCGCCCCTCGAGGCGACGAAAGGCGCCGGCCACACCCCGAGGAGCCCGTTGTCGCCGCCCGTGAGCTCCACCCATTGGAAGGAAGTCGCCCAGGCGATCTGCGCGACCGCGAGCGACAGCATGGCGAGATACACGCCCGAGAGGCGCACGCAGAGCCAGCCGGCGAGGAGGCCGGCGAGCGCGGCCGCGAAGGGCGCCGCGAGGAGGCAGGCGGCCATGGGCCATTGCAGCGTCTTCAAAGCGAGTGCTGCGCCGTAGGCGCCGATGCCGAAAAAGGCCGCGTGACCGAACGAGGCCATGCCGCCGAGCCCCATGAGAAAATGAAGGGATGCGGCGAAGACCGCGAGGATCAGGAGCTCGGCGATGAGCCCCATCGCGTAGTCGCCGGCAAAAAGCGGCATCGAGGCGATGATGAGGGCGGCGAGGGCGAAAAGGGCGCGCGACGCCTTGGAGAGCGGCCGCAACACGCTGTCCTCGGCGGGTGATCGCAGCCTCTCGCTCGCGGCGAAACGCCCGAAGAGGCCGTAAGGCCTCACCGCGAGAACGATGCCCATCACGAGGAAGACGAGCACGAGTGTGATCTTGGGCAAGAGGAGGATGCCGAAGGCCTGAATGACACCGATGAGCACCGCGGCCACATAGGCGCCGACAAGGCTCCCGAGGCCGCCGACCACGACGACGACGAAGGCCTCGACCACGACCGACACGTCCATGTTGAGGTTCACGGCCTCGCGCGGGAGCTGCAGCGCGCCGCCAAGGCCCGCAAGCGCCGCGCCGAGGAAGAAGACGTTCGAGAACAACCGCCGCTCATCGACGCCGAGCGCGGCGACCATCTCGCGATCCTGCGTCGCCGCGCGCACGAGGAGGCCAAAGCGCGTGCGGCGAAAGAGGAGCCACAGGCCGCCGAGCAAGAGGGGGCCGACCGCGATGAGGAAAAGCTCGTAGACCGGGAAGCGGCTCGCGAAGATGGTGACGAAGCCGGTGAGCCCCGGTGCGCGCGGACCAAGAAGATCCTCCGGCCCCCAGATCGCGAGCGCCACGTCCTGGACGATGAGCACGACGCCGAAAGTGGCAAGGAGCGGATAGAGCTCGGGCGCCCGGCGCAGCCGTCGCAGGATGAGCATCTCGATGAAGATGCCGATCACGCCCACGATCAAAGCCGCGGCAAGAACGCCGCCCCAGAAGCCGAAGGCGCCGAAGCTCGCAAGGCGCCGCGTGAGGCTCCAGCCGATATAAGCGCCGAGCATGTAAAGGGAGCCATGGGCGAAATTCACCACGCGCGTGACGCCGAAGATGATGGAAAGGCCCGAGGCGACGAGAAAGAGCGAAGAGGCGCTCGCAAGCCCGTTGAGTGCCTGGATGAGGAGAATATCGGGGTTGAGAGCGGTCACGACGGATCGGAAGGCCAGCGCGCAAGGCAAGCGGGATCAAGGAAAGCGGGATCAAGGAAAGCGGGATGACGAGCGCTCATCGAGGAGGAAGGTTCTTGCGATTTTTTCGCCGGCCGGCCTCTCGCCACGAGGCGCAAGGCTGGCGCAGCGGCCGCGCGGTCAAGCGGCTTCAGCCGGCAGGGCGTAATATCTTCACCTCGGAATCTGGCGGCAGATACTTGGCGCCGTCCCGGTAGCTCCAATTGGACATCACCCCAAGCCCGTCCTTGAGCGCGATCGTGCCGACGAAAGCGCCCATTGTGCTTTGGTGGTCGATGGCACGAAATTCGATCGGTCCGAACATAGTGGTGTGCTTGAGCCCTTCGAGTGTCGAGATGAGCTTCTCATTGTCCGTCGAACCGGCCTTGGCGAGCGCGGCCGCGATCGAATTCACCGTCTCGTAACCGACGACGGAGCCGAGCTTCGGCATCTCTGCGTATTTCGCCTTGTAAGCGTCGCGGAAGGCGACGTGCTCGGGCGTGTTGAGATCGCCATAAGGGTAGCCGGTCACGATCCAGCCGACCGGGGCCTCCGCGCCGAGCGGATCGACATATTCGGGCTCGCCGGTCAGCATGCTCACCACCGAGCGGCCCTCGAAGAGGCCGCGCGTCGTGCCCTGGCGCACGAAATTGGTGAGATCGCCGCCGAAGGTCACGTTGAAGATGGCCTCGGGCCTGCCCGCCTCGAGCGCCTGGATCGTGGCGCCCGCGTCGATCTTGCCGAGCGCCGGATATTGCTCGGCCACGAACTCGACATCGGGCTTCGCCTTCTTCAGGAGGTCCTTGAACCATTTGTTCGCGGATTGCCCGTATTCGTAATTGGGCGCGACGAGGGCCCATCGCTTGGCGGGAAGCTTCGCTGCCTCCTCGACGAGCATGGCCGCTTGCATATAGGTCGAGGGGCGAAGCCTGAAGGTGTAGTGATTGCCCTTCCCCCAGACCAGCGCATCGGTCAAAGGCTCGGACGCCACATAAAGCCGCTTCCTCTGGTTTGCGACATCGCCGAGCGCGAGCCCGATGTTCGAGAGGAAGCCGCCGGCGAGCACATCCACCTTCTCCGCGTCGATGAGGTCGCCCGCGTAGCGCACGGCGTCCTCCGGCTTTCCGCCGTCGTCGCGGAAGACGGTCTCGATCTTGCGTCCATTGACGCCGCCTGTCGCATTCACCTTCTCCTGCGCCAGCTCCCAGCCCTGGCGATAGGGTTTCAGGAAGGCGGGTTGGGCCGTGTAGCTGTTCACCTCGCCGATCTTGATCGAGTCCTCGGCGCGCAGGATCGCGGGGGCGCCCACGGCGGCCAAGGTGGTGGCTCCGGCGAGAAAGCCGCGGCGGTCGAGGATGGTCATGCGCGTCCCAATTGGTGGCATTGGCTTTGAAGCCTTAGCACCTGCAAGGCTATGCGCTTCGAGCGCCGACGCGCAAGGGCCGTCGCGGCTTGCGCTTGCGCCTTTCCTTCACGGCTTGGCTCTGAGCGCCGCCGCCCCAACCACCGAGCCCGCGACCACCGCCGCGAGCGCGAGCGCCGAGAGCGCGAGGAAAGGCACCGTGAAGCTCACCGCGCCCGGGCGGCTCGCCTCCGCGGTCGCGACGCCGAAAATCAGGATCGGCACCATGAGCGGCACGACGAGGATCGAGAGCAGCATGCCGCCGCGCCGCATGCTCGCGGTGAGCGCCGCGCCGATGGCGCCGGTGAAGGTGAGCGCGATGGTGCCAGGCACGAGGCTCACCGCGGTTCCGAGAAGCGCCATCGGCTCGACGCCGAGCATGAGGCCGAAGAGCGGCGCCGCGACCGCGAGCGGAAGCCCGCTCGTGAGCCAATGCGCCACGCTCTTTGCCGCGACGATCGCCTCGAGCGGCACGCCGCTCATGCACATCACCTCGAGCGAGCCATCCTCCTCATCGGCCTGGAACAGGCGATCGAGCCCGATCAGGGTCGCGAGCAGCGCACCGATCCAGAGCACGGCGGGGCCGATCCGCGACAAGAGGTTGAGATCGGGCCCGACCGCGAAGGGCAGGATGGCGACGAGCGCGAGGTAAAAGACGATGCCGAGGCTGAAGCCGCCGCCGATCCGCGTCGCGAGCTTGAGGTCTCTTGCAATGAGGGCAAGAAGGGCGCGCGTCATCCCCCGCCGATCCTGATTTCCGCGGCTTCGATACCGAGCGGCTCATGGGTCGCCGCGACGAGGAGGCCGCCCGCGGCGAGATGATCGCCCAGGAGCTTCGTGAGAAGCGCGCGAGAGGCGCTATCGAGCGCGGCGGTCGGCTCGTCCAAAAGCCACAAAGGCCGGCGCGAGACGAGAAGGCGCGCGAGCGCCACGCGCCGTCGCTGGCCGGCCGAAAGATAGGCGCAAGGAAGGCCGAGCACGTGCTCGAGGCCGAGCGCGGCGAGCGCGGCTTTCGGCGAGAGGGACGGTGAGCCGAGCATCGCCTGAGAGAACCCCAGGTTCTCAGAGACGAGCAGCTGGGACTTCAACCCATCGCGATGGCCGATGAGATGGGCTTCCTCGGAGAGATCGGCCTCCTCGCCCTCCGCATCCTCGAGCCTCGCCTCGCCCGCAAGCGGCATCGAGAGCCCGGCCAGGATCGACAGGAGGCTCGTCTTGCCGGCCCCATTCGGCCCTGTGAGCAGCGCGGCCCCGCCGCTCTCGACCGCAAAGCCCATTCCGGAAAAGAGCACGCGGCCGCCTCGCTCGCAGGCAAGCTCCGAAACGATGAGGCGCAAGCAATCCTCCGCGGATGGTCCGGCGGGCAATCGAGGGGGAGCCTTACCCTCATCGCCAGTCTCGTGACAGCCTTGGCGCGCGATCTGGACAGCGTCGCGCCAGCCCTTTATACGCGCTCCTTCCGCCCGCGGCGATGCCGCGTGCCGCCCAGGTAGCTCAGTTGGTAGAGCACGTGACTGAAAATCACGGTGTCGGTGGTTCGATTCCGCCCCTGGGCACCATCCCAAATTAAGTATCTGAAATCACGTCTATTTTTTGGAAAGAAAGTCCGACTGACCGCAAAAGTTGGACACGCAAATGCTCACGATCCGGTCGGAATGAGCCAAGTCCGCTAAAGCAACGCTACAGGTCGACGTTGCTGACCGCGGGTGCGCTCTCATCTGCCAGGCCGAACGCCGGTTGAGCGGCGGCGATGCCGCGCAGCACATAGCTCCCGAGCGGCGCAAGTATCTCTCCGCATGTTCCGGCGAACTCGGCGGAGGCGATGACAGAGCGACCGAGGTCGCGGGCGAGCCGCTCGAGCCGCGCTGTGAGATTGACGGCAGGCCCGATCACCGTGAAGTCGAGCCGGCGACCACCGCCGACATTGCCGTAGAGCACCTCGCCGACATGGAGGGCCAAGCTAAAGGGCAGCTCGGGCGAACGTTCCGCCGTCAGCTCGCGCCTCAGCGCAAGGATATTAGCACGAGCCTCGCGTGCGGCGGCAAGTGCCGCGGCGCAGCCGCGCCCCGGTTCACCATCGGCGATTGGAAAGATGGCGAGCAGGCCGTCGCCCATGAACTTCAGAACCTCTCCATCGCGTGCTTCGATGGCCGGGACCTGGCAGTCGAAATAGCGATTGAGCAGCCCTATCAGTTCCGGCGGGGCTACCCGATCGGCAAGCGCAGTGAAGCCGCGCAGATCAGAGAGCCAGATTGCGGCATGAATGGATTGCGTATCGCCACGGCGAATATGCCCGGCGAGAACACGGGCGCTCGCATGGCGACCGATATAGGTCTGGAGCAGCGTTTCCAACATGCGACGCAGACCGCGAATTTCGGCAACGCGCGCGAGCGGCGGGGCGACGGCCGTCAACGCCGCGAGATCGCCATCGGCGAAGCCAGCCGGCCGCCGCGTGGCCCAGCTGACGACAGGGATCTGGCCATCGCCGAAAGGAAGCGGCGTTGCGAAATAGTCCGAGAAGCCCTCGCTGCGCAGCTTGCCAAGGATGGGAAACTCGGCGGCGACAGCATCCCCGTCGAGGCGACGACGTAGCGCCGTGCCAGTGCGTCGGACCCAGATTAACGGACTGGCGACGAATTGCTCGGATGCAAGGAGATCATATCCGGCCTCGGCCAATTCAGCGGGCTGCCCGGGACGCCAGATAAGGCTGCGGCCAGCAATATCTGGGTGCAGGGTCCTCACGAAGATCGCCGCCCAATCCAAGGGTATTCCGGCAGCGATCAGGCGGCCGCACAACTCCTCCATCAGGGCCTGCGGCACGTGCGCGTTATGCGCCCCTTCGGTCAGCCACGCGATGGTCTCGCTGACGTCCTTCATAATTGGCTTAATCTACGCACATGGGCCGTCCAACGCCACTAACAGTCTAGGGCGTGAACCCATAAATCCAGAGTGGTCGGCGGACGTCCGCTTTGGCGCGCATTCCGGACTCAAGTCGGACACTGCAGGACCTCCGAAAAGTGCCAACAACGGTCAACCGGCGGCTACGCTTGGACTCCTGCCACCAGTGGCTGCGGTTCGCATGAAAGGGGTGAGCCGGAGGCTCTCGCCACTCAAGTCGGCGTCACCCGTGCAAGAGACTGGGCTCGCCGTGCTGGATCAGCTCACGCCCGGACAGCTTGCGCAGGCCGACATAGAACACCGGCGTCAGGAACAGGCCGAACAGGGTGACCCCGATCATGCCGGCGAACACGGTGACGCCGGTCGCCGAGCGCACCTCGGCGCCGGCGCCGCCCGAGAGC
>DASZIL010000091.1:0-25785 GCA_035949255.1 Beijerinckiaceae bacterium
CTGGTGATCGAGAAGTGGGACCCTGTGACCCTGCCGAAGCTCGACGTGCTGTTCGCGTCGCTGCCCACGGGCGCCTCGGCCGAGGCGCTGGCGCGCGTCCCCAAGGACGTGAAGATCGTCGACATCGGCGGCGACCACCGCTACGTCGAGGGTTGGGCGTACGGCCTGGCCGACGTCTGGCCAGCCCAGATCGAGGGTCAGATCCGCGTTGCCAACCCCGGCTGCTACCCCGCGGCCACGCTGAGCGCGCTGGCGCCGCTGCTGGCCAACAAGCTGATCGAGCCTGGCAACATCGTGATCGACGTCAAGACCGGCATCTCCGGTGCCGGCCGGGGCAGCGCCGACAGCAAGTTCGGCTACGCCGAGAGCAACGAGAACTTGCTGCCCTACGGTCTGCTCAAGCACGTCCACATGCCCGAGATTGCCAAGACGATCGAGCGGCTGAGTGGCGGCAGCGCGGCCGGGCTGGTGTTCACGCCACACTTGGTGCCGATGACCCGCGGCGTACTCGCCACCATTTACTGCCGCGGCCGCGCCACCACGGGCCAGTGCTTGGACGCGGCCCGGCGCTTCTACGCCGGGCGGGCGTTCGTCCGCGTGACCGACAAGCCGCCGCAGACCAAATGGGCTACCGGCTCGAACCTCGCGTTCGTCAGCTATGCGGCCGATCCAGAGCGCAACTTGGTGATCGCGATGGGCGTGGTCGACAATCTCGGCAAGGGAGCGGCCGGTCAGGCGGTGCAGAATGCGAACCTGATCTGCGGCCTGCCAGAAACCGCGGGGCTGGACGGCGTACCTGTTTGGCCATGAGATCTTTTGCGAGTCCATGTTGTCCGTCGTTTGCTTGTCCGAAGTTGAAATTGACCCCATTTCACGGACTGAACCGCCCCGGGTTTCGAGGAGGCTGGTTGGCTTGAGTCAGGCCGGCACGGCCTGCCGCTCCAGATTGCGAGAGTGATAGTAGTTGGCCTCGAACTCGACAGGCGGCACGTAGTCCAGCGGCGCCATCTAGCTGATAGTTGTTGAACCATGACGCCCACTCCAAGGTCGCCAGCCCCGCGGCCTCTAGAATGAGTCCTAACTCACCGAGTATGGGCTCATAGAAGCGCCTCGCTTCACCCACGCTTGTAACGCCTAGTGTCGTATGTGAAAGCAAGGTTTGCTCAAATTTGCAGTGGCTATCTTATGGCCGCTTATTGCGCCTCTGGCAGACGCCTCCATCGTCTACATCGGGTCGTTTGCTGACTATCAGCCTTCACACACCGCCGGATTCTGGTTTGCTGCCAACATGAGCCAATACAACCTGACCGACTTCGAATGGCGGGTAATCAAACCGCACTTACCCAACAAGCCGCGAGGTGTGCGTCGCGTCGATGATCGGCGTGTGGCTTCGATGCGACTCTGGCTCCGTGCTTATGAGTCTACGGCCTAACCACTCACTCTTCACCACTCACGTTTCACTGGTCCCGAGCGGCTTATGCAGCGCCGTGCGCGTGCGCTGCCGGGTGAGCCATTTCGAGCGGCCGGCGAAGCTGAAGAAGGCGCGCCGCAGAAAAGCCGGCCAGGTGGTCGGCAAACCGAGAAAGACGGAGATGCGCTGCGTGTGCTCGGTGAGGGACCGTTCATCGCGCTCCCAGGTCTCGAGCGCCGAGGTCACGTCACTTGTGCGATCGAGATGAATCGCGAGCGCGAGCGCGTTCATCATGGCGCAGCCGGCGCCTTGGCCGATGTTCGGCGGCAGCGCATGGGCCGCATCGCCGATCACCGCGACCTTGCCGGACGACCAGCGCTTGAGCTTCACGACCTCGAAGCGGTCGTAGCGGCCCTCGCTGCCCAAACGGTCGATCAGATCGCCGAGATGCGGGAAGGATGCTTTCCACAAATCCTGCCTGATCGGGACGGTTTTCGCCTCGGTGTCCCGATCGAGCATCGTCATGGCGACATAGATCTGGGTGGGGCTGCACGGCGTATAGAGAATGCGGCGACTGCCCGACCAGTATTCGATCGTCTTTCCGCCCTCGCCGGAACGCAGCTCGTCCGCGCTCTTGCCGATCAGGAGGCGGATCGCCCCATCGGGCAAGAACCTCCTCTTGGACAAGAGGTGAAGCCCGTCGCGCAGCCTCGAATTCGCGCCGTCCGCCGCGATGATGAGATCCGCTTCGAGCCTTTTCCCGTCCGCAAGAACGAGCACGCCTTCCGGGGTCGCCGCCGCGGCTTGCGAATTCGTGACGATCTCAGCGCCGGCGCGCCGGGCCGCCGCTGCGAGCGCGTCGATCACCTGCTGGCGCAGGATCGAGAACACGCGGCTCGTATCACCCCAGCGATGCACGGCGAGAACGCGGTCGTCCTGGTCGCGCGTCTCGCGCGTATGGGCGAGCGGCGCATCGCGCACGGCGTCCGCATAGGCTCCGAGCGCCTCGAGCACCCGTAGCCCATTCTCATAAAGATAGATGCCGGCGCCCGTCGTGCGCAGCCGATCGGCGCGCTCATGGACCCGCACGCTCCAGCCGTGTTGGGCGAGCGCCGTCGCCGCGGCGAGGCCGGCAAAGCCCGCGCCGGCGATCTCGGCATGTCGGCGCCCGGCACGAGCGGTCATTGCCGGTTTCTTGCCCTTGGTATCATTCGCCCGGCTCCCTTATGATGGCGTGAAGGCGTACGAATTGAGGAGGATTGGCATGGCTCGCCTGCGTCACATCGCGGTTTGCGTCAAGGATCTCGACAAGGCCGCGAGATTTTACGAGGAGGTCTTCGATCTTCGGCGGGTCGAGCGCGAGGATCTCGAGATCGGCTCGGCGATCTATATGACCGACGGCGTGATCAACCTCGCCCTTCTCAATTTCAAGGGCTCCAAGGGCAGCGATCTCGAGGACGCCGCGAGCTTCGTCGGCGCGCATCACTTCGGCTTTCAGGTCGACGATCTCGACGAGACGCGAAGGCGCATCGAGAAGGCCGGCGGCACATTCTTCTTCGATCTGGGCGATGAGCGGAAAGGCAATTTCGAGCGGAAGTTCAAGGACCCCGACGGGGTGATCTTCGACATCTCGAAGCATGGCTGGGTGGGTACCGACGGACGCCTAGCGAGTGAAGAGTGAAGAGTGAAGAGTGAAGAGTGAAGAGTGAAGAGTGAAGAGTGAAGAGTGAAGAGTGAGACCATTGAGGACGGGCATTGGCCTGATCGACGACTTGCCACGTTCTCCTCTCCATTCACTACCCACTACTTCACCCTTCACGGCGTCTATTCAATAAACGCATTCGTATAAAGATCACCGATTGGCGTTTTCTTCTGGATGATGCCATTGGCCAGATAGAAATCCTGAAGTTTTCCTAAGCGCTCGGGATCGATTTCTCCGAGCCTTTTCTGCCCGACATAGACATGCTTGGCGTAGTATTCGAAGGCGCTTCGGACTTCGGCTTCCTTGCCTTGCCACTCGGGCACGAACTTCACGAAATCGTTCGCGGCGCCGTCGGGGTCGTCCATGATGTCCTTCATGCCGCGCAAGGCCGCGTGGACGAATTTGCGCACCATCTCCGGCTTTTGCGCGATCGTCTGATCTGAGACGGCGATCGCCTGCGCCATATGCGGGAAATAATCGTCCGTTTGAATGATCTTGACCTTCACGCCGGCGGCCTCGACCGGCGTGATCCATTCGGGAATGCCGGCCATGCCGACCGAGGCGCCGCTCGCGACCGCTTGCCAGACCCCGGTCGGACCGGCCGATTGGATGTTCACATCATCGGGCTTCAGCCCGACGCTCGCGAGCAGGCCGAGAAGCGCGTAATAGGTCGTGTCCTGATAGGACATGACGGTGAGGGTCTTGCCCTTCAGCTCCTCCGGCTTGTCGATGCCGGCATCGGCGCGCACCACCGTCTGCATGAACCCCTTGCCGCCGAACACGGCGACGACTTTCACCGGCACACCATTGCCGCGCACGATGATCGGGCTGTCACCCACCATGCCGCCGAATTGCGCATTGCCGGCGCCGACCTGCTTTGCCACGTCGACGCCGCCGCGTCCGATCGCGAAATTCACGTCGAGCCCGGCATCGGCGAAATACCCTTTCCCCTTGGCGATCTGCAGCGGTCCGAAGGCCGGCAGCAGGGGTGGAGCCGGAAACAGATAAGTGACGCTTTCGGCGGCCAAGGCCGGTCGCGGTCCAAAGGGGAGAAGGAAGGAGAGAGCGGCGATGAGGAGCAGCAGCCGCGCCGACCGCGCCAGCGAAATCAGAGGCTTGTCACGCTTCATCTCATTCTCGTGAATTTAAGGGGTCAATTCCGGGGCATCGACGATATCATGCATATGTCAGGCGTTTGCCCTCGTGACCCTCGCCTGAATTGCGCTCCCGCCAACTTCGTCTAAAACTCAGATACAATCATGATGTCGCGGCTGGAATTCCGAAACCTCGCCATGGAATTTGTCAAGGCCGGGGGCCGGGAGCGGCTTGCCGCGCTCGAGGACGTGAGCTTCGCCGTTCTCGACGGTGAGATCGTCTCGCTCATCGGGCCGAGCGGATGCGGCAAGAGCACGCTCCTCAACATCGCCGCTGGCCTCGCGCTTCCGACGCACGGGGAGGCCTTTGTCGATGGCGAACCCATCCGGGGGCCCAATCCGCACATCGCCTTCATGCTGCAGAAGGACCTGCTCCTTCCCTGGCGCAGCATCGCCGAGAACGTCGCGCTCGGAATGGAGATCCGCAAGAACGATCCTCGCGAGACGAAACGCAAAGCGAGAGCTCTCCTGGAGAGCTTCGGCCTCTCGGGCTTCGAGGCGCAATATCCGCATCAACTCTCCGGCGGCATGCGCCAACGAGCGGCCTTGGCGCGGACGCTGGCGGTCGATCCTTCCGTGCTCCTGCTCGACGAGCCGTTCTCCGCGGTCGACGCGCAAACCCGGATCATCTTGCAGCAGGAGCTTGCCCGCACGCTGAAGAACGCCCGCAAGACGGCGCTCCTCATCACGCATGACCTCATCGAGGCCGTGATCTTGTCGGACCGCGTTCTCGTGATGAGCGGGCGGCCCGGGCGCATCATCGACGAGATCGCGATCGAGATCGGCGATCGTGCAAACCCGATCGCGAGGCGTCGCGATGCCAAGGTCGCGCACTATGTGGCGCGCCTCATGGATCGCCTCGGCATCGGTGAAGCGGCGGAGGGAACGACGCGCGACACGACAAGGGGGGACGCATGAGAAAAACCTCGCGGCGCTCGCCTTACGCCGAAGGGGCGATCGCCAGCCTCGTGCTCCTCATCCTTTTCCTCTGCGCCTGGCAGTGGGGGCCGGGCGCGCTCGCGATCCCAAGCTTCATCGTGCCGCCGCTCTCGATCGTCCTCGAGGAATCCTTGAGGATGTGGCAGCAAAACCATCTCCTCTTCCACACCGGCGTGACGACGGCGGAGGTGCTGGCCGGCTTCCTGCTCGGCAGCCTTCTCGGTGCGATATTCGGCTATCTCCTCGGCGTTTCGCGCGCGGCCGAGATCGCGCTTTCGCCCTATATCCTCGCCTTGCAGATCGCGCCCAAGGTCGCCTTCGCGCCGCTTTTCATCCTGTGGATGGGCTTCACCATCTATCCGCGCATCCTGGTCGCGATCCTCATCGTCTTCTTCCCGGTGATGGTGAATGTCTTGACGGCGATCCGAGGCGTCGACGCCGATCTCATCAATCTCGTGCGCGCCTTCAAGGCGACGCGCGCTCAGATTTTCTGGAAAGTCGAGTTTCCAGCCTCCCTGCCGTCGCTCTTCGCCGGGCTTCGCATCGGCGCGACGCTCGCGGTCGTTGGCGTCACGGTCGGTGAATTGGTCGGCGGCAATTCGGGCGTCGGCTTCCTCCTGAGCTTCGGTGAAGGCCAGGCCAACACGCCGATGGTCTTCGTCGCCATCATCCTGCTTACGCTGATCGGGGGCCTCGTCTATTTCCTGGTCGCGGCGATCGAGCGGCGCGTGCTGCATTATATGCCGGCGCCCGTGTTCGGCGGGCTGTGATCGCTGTGGGCCGGACGGTGATGAGATCGCAATTGCGCAGTTTCTTCCGAATGAAGTTGGAGCGCGAGCGCAACCTCTCGTTCGAGCTGAGCGTTCGGCGGACGGAGCCCAAGAAAAGCACGGCACCTTGACCTTTCTCGCGCTCTCCTGCGAAATTCACAGCCATGCTGCCCGCCAAGGACGATCTCACCATCTGCTTCGCCCATGTCGCCTACCAGCTCCAATCCCGCTTCGAGGCGCGGAAAACGGGGCTGCGCAGCTTCGAGGTGCGCGCGCCCGACGATCTCGCCCGCAGGATCGGCGAGGCCGATGTGCTCGTCGTCTCGGGCATGTGGAAGAACGAGCTTCTCGACAAGGCGACGAAGCTCAAGTTCATCCAGGGCATCGGCTCGGGCGTCGATCAATTCGCGCAAGACAAGCTGCGTGCGCGCGGCGTGCGGCTCGCGAATGCGCAGGGCGTGAACGCGCGCGCCGTCGCCGAGCATGCGATGTCGCTCATGCTCGCGCTCGCGCGCCGCTTGCCCGAGGCGCGCGACAATCAGGCGAAGCGTCATTGGCGCGCCATGATCGGTGACCTTACGAAGCGCGAGGATGAGCTTTTCGGCAAGACGCTTTTGATCATCGGCCTTGGCACCATCGGCAATCGCCTGGCGAAGCTTGCCAAGGCCTTCGACATGCGCGTCATCGGTTTCAGGCGCGATCCCGCGGCTGGTCGCGGGAGCGCCGATGAAGTTCACGCGATCGGCGTGTTGAAATCCTTCCTGCCGCAAGCCGATTTCGTGGCGCTCACCTGCCCCTTGACCAAGGAGACGGAGGGCTTGATCGATGCCCAAGCGCTTCGCGCGATGAAGCCTTCTTCCTTCCTCGTCAATGTGGCGCGCGGGCGCTGCGTCGACGAAAAGGCGCTCATCGGGGCGCTCGCCGAGAAGCGCATCGCCGGGGCCGGCATCGACGTCACGCAGGAGGAGCCGCTCGCGGCCGCCTCGCCTTTGTGGGGGATGGAGCACGTCCTCGTCACGCCGCACACGGCCGGCGAGACGCGCAGCTATGAGGACACCATCCTCGATTATCTTTCCGAGAATCTCGGCCGCCTCTGGCGCGGAGAAACGAGGCTGCACAACGAGATCGTTTGAGCGCTCGCGTCGCGAGCAGCGGGTGCCGGAAAGCCAAGGCGCCCATGAAGCCGCCATCTCATCGAGGGCCATTGTCATGAATGACATCGCGCGTGAAACGAGCGCCGCCGTGAACGGCAAGGAGCTGATGCGCCATTGCGCCGAGTTCGCGAAGCGCGTGAAGCTTTCCGGCACGCCGGAGGAGCTCGAAAGTTTCCGCTATCTCGAATCCTGCCTCGATCGTTACGGCTATCGCACCGCGCTTTTGTCGCATGACGCCTACATCAGCCTTCCTGGCTCCTCGCGCGTGGAGCTGGGCGGGCGTGAGCTCAAAAGCATTACCCATTCCTTTTCGCGGCCGTCGCCGCGAGACGGCCTCAAGGCGCAGGTGATCGATCTCGGCGAAGGGAGCGCGTCGGATTTCGCGCGCGCCGATTGTCGCGGCAAGATCGTGCTCGTCGACGGCATCGCGAGCCCCGCCGTCGCGGATTTGGCGACGCGCGCCGGCGCCGCGGGGCAGCTCCATGTCTCGCCGCATGAGCATCTGCACGAGATGTGCATCTCGCCGGTCTGGGGAAGCCCCTCGGACGAGACGCTCGCGCGTCTCCCCGCGACGGTCGCGTGCACGATCTCGAAGCTCGATGGCGAGGTCTTGCGAGCCAAGCTCGTTGCCGAAGGCAAGCTCGAGGCGGTGCTCCACGCGAAGGTTGACACGGGTTGGCGCAAGACGCCGCTTCTCGTCGCGGAGCTCGATGGGCCGTCCGGGCCCGACGCGCCCTTCGTGCTCTTCTCCGGCCATCACGACACCTGGTATTTCGGCGTGATGGACAATGGCAGCGCCAATGCCACCATGCTCGAGGCCGCGCGGCTTCTCGCCGAGCGGCGCGCGGGGTGGCGGCGCGGCTTGCGCATCTGCTTCTGGTCCGGCCATTCGCATGGGCGCTATTCGGGCTCGGCCTGGTACGTGGACCAGAATTTCGATGAGCTCGACCGCCGCTGCGTCGCCCATGTCAACGTCGATTCGACCGGCGGCATCGGTGCCGATGTGCTCACCGAAAACGGCGTCGTCGTCGAGCTCGCGGCGCTTGCTCGCGAAGCGACGCTCGCCGAGACCGGTCAGCAACACCTCGGCAAGCGCCCCTCGCGCTCGAGCGACCAATCCTTCTGGGGCGTCGGCATCCCCTCGATGTACGGCACCGTGAGCCATCAGCCGCCAGGGCCGGTGAAGATGCGCAATCCGCTCGGCTGGTGGTGGCATACGCCTCACGACCTCATCGACAAGGTCGACGAGCAATTTCTGGTTCGCGACACGCGCGTCGTGGTGGCAACGCTCTCGCGTGTTCTCAATGACGCGATCTTGCCGCTCGACCCCGCCGCCCACGCCGCATCGCTCGTCGAGGAGCTCAAGGCGATCGCGGCGAAGCTCAAGCACGAATTCGAGCTCGAGGCCGTGATTGAGGCCGCCGAAACCGTGTTGCGAAAGGCCAGATCCCTCGCGGCACCGAAGGGGGTGAACGAGCCCACGAGGATCGATCGCCTCAACAGCGCGCTGATGCGTGTGTCGCGCGCGCTCGTGCCGCTCGATTACACGCAAGGTGATCGCTTCAGCCATGACCCGGCCTTGCCGCAGCCTGCGTGGCCCGCCCTCCAGAAGCTGCGCGACCTCGCCGCGCAGGAGCCCGGCTCCGACGAGGCGCGCTTTCTTGCCGTCGGAGCGGCCCGCGCACGAAATCGCATGCTTTCGAGCTTGCGCGAAGCCGATCGCGCCCTCGACGAGGGGACGGCGTAAGCCGTGCGCGGGGCTATCGACAAGCAGCCGCCGGCGGTGCTTGATGGAAGGAGAGCGTGGGAGCCAGCCGAAACGGCGGGGTGATCGTCTCGGCTTCTCCAAAAGGTGAAACCCGCGCCCGGAACGGCGCGGTGAAAAGCTCAGGGGTGGAAGGAAATTCAAGGGGCAACCATGTCGCAAGCCACGGCCTATCTCGATACGACGTTCGGCGGCGCGGATATGCAAAAGCTTCGGCGGCGCGCGATCGTCTCTTGCGCGGTCGGCAATTTCGTCGAGCTTTTCGATTTCGTGATCTACGGCCTCTTCGCGACGCAGATCGGCGCCAATTTCTTCCCGAGCGATGATCCCTTGGCGTCCTTGTTGAGTAGCTTCGCGACCTTCGGCGTCGGCTTCTTCATGCGCCCGGTCGGCGCCGTCGTCATCGGCGCGCTCGGCGATCTGAAGGGGCGCAAGATGGCGCTCGTGCTGACGGTAGGCTTGATGGCGACGGCAACCGCGGTCACCGGCCTCATCCCACCCTATGCGTCGATCGGCATCTGGGCGCCGATCCTTCTCGTGCTCTGCCGCCTTGTGCAAGGCTTCTCGACCGGCGGCGAATGGGGAGGCGCCGCGGCCTTTCTCGTGGAGTATGCGCCGCCCGGCAAGCGCGGCCTCATCGGCTCGATGCAGCAGTTCAGCGTCGGGCTCGGCCTCATCATGGGCACCTTGTCGGCCTATCTCCTCAACACGCTCCTCGATAAGGAGGCGATGCTGGCCTGGGGGTGGCGCGTGCCCTTCATCCTCGGCTTTCTGCTCGCGCCGATCGGCTTCTATCTGCGCTCGCGCGTCGCCGAATCGCCCGCCTTCGATCGCGTGGTGGCCCAGCACAAGACGGCCTCCTCGCCGGTGCGCGACAGCCTCACGCTTTATTCGCGCCCGGTCGCCGCGGCCTTCGGCCTGTCGATCGTCGGCACGATCGGCAATTACGTCTTCAACATCTTCCTGCCGAGCTTCGCCTCGGGTCAGCTCGGCATTCCGGCGAGCACGGCCTATCTCTCGACGACGCTTGCCGCCGTCGTCCTGACGCTGCTCACACCGGTGATGGGCGCGCTTTCCGACAAGCTCGGGCGCAAGCCGATCCTTTTGTCCTCCGCGCTCGCCTATGCGGTGCTTTCCTATCCGCTCTTCCTCCTGCTCACCGGCATGCGCAGCGGCGAGGGCCTCATGCTGACGCAATGCATCTCGGCCGTGCTCCTTGCCATGTATGCCGGGCCGCTCTGCGCGGTGCTGAGCGAGCTCTTTCCGACCAAGGTGCGCTTCACGGCCTGTCGATCGGCTACAGCCTTGCCGTCGCTCTCTTCGGCGGCTTGGCGCCTTACATCTCGACTTTCCTCATCAGGGAGACGGGCAGCCAGGTTTCGCCCGCCGCCTATATCGTGGTCGGCGCGCTCATCTCGGCCGTGACGCTCATCGCCATCAAGGACCCGACGAATGCTCCGCTCGATTGATGAGGTGACAAAGCCCGCCGCCGACGCTTCGAGCAAGCAAGCCGCTGCGGGCACCTGCGATCCGGTCACCTTGGAGATCTTGCGCGGCGCCATCCGCGCCGTCCAGGCCGAGATGGAGGCGCTTATCGAGCGCACCGCGATCTCGGCCTTCATCCGCGAGAAGAAGGATTTCTACACCTCGCTTTTCGATGCCGACGGGGTGATGGCGGTGGGCTCGAACATGCCCGTCTTCGGCGACATGAGCGGCTCGGTGTTCAAGCGCTTCCCGCCGGAAACCATGCGGCCGGGCGATCTCTACTGGTACAGCGATTGCTATGAATCGACGGGCGCGGTCTCGCATTCGAATGACCAGGTGCTCATCGCGCCCGTGTTTCACCAAGGGCGCCGTTGCGCCTTCGTGATGAGCTGGGCGCATTTCGCCGATATCGGGGGCATGCGCGCGGGCTCGATCAGCCCCGACGCCACCGACATCTTCCAGGAAGGCATCATCGTTCCCGCGACCAAGCTGATCGAAGCGGGTCGGGTGAATGAGGCAGTGCTCGAGCTCTTTCACCGAAATTCCCGCTTTCCCGAGCAAAGCCGAGGCGACATGCGGGCCTTGATGGCGAGCGTCGAGCTTGGCGTGAAGCGCGTCGAGGAGATCCTCACCCGTTTCGGCGCCCCCGTGGTCGAGGACGGGCTTCGGCAATTGCTCACGCGCACCCGGCGCCTCGTGCGCGAGCGCCTGGCCGAGACCTTCCCCTACGGCACGCATCGTTTCACCGACGCGATCGATTCGGACGGCCACGGGAACGGTCCCTATCGCATTCGCTTCGCCTTGACGCGCGAGCGCGGCGGGAAGGGCGAGGATCGCTTCGTCTTCGACGCGAGCGAGACCGACGATCAATCGCCGGGGCCGGTGAACTTTCTGATGAACCCCGGCGTCCCCGGCATGGCGCTCGGGCTTTACTACCTCGGCGGCGATCCGGGGCAGGTGTGCAACGCCGGTGGCCCGCAAGCGCTCGATGAGGTGATCTTGCGACAGGGCTCGCTTCTCGCTCCACGCTTTCCCGCTCCGCTCGGCATGCGAGGCCTCACCATGATGCGAGTGCTTGCGGGCTTGATGGGGCTCGTCAATGTCGCCGGCGGCAAGGCGCCGGCGGCCCATTCGGCTTATGTCATCACCTTGATGCGCGGCACCTTCACCGACGAGAAAAATGAGAAGCAGCCGTTCCTGCTTTCGGACGGGATCGGTGTCGGCTATGGCGCGCGCCCTTATGCGGACGGCATCGATGCCGTCTATTTCGTCGCCCAGGAAAATTATCCGGTCGAGTTCGTCGAGCTCGGCTATCCGGTGCGCCTCACCCATTACGGCATCGCGAGCGACAGCGGCGGGCCAGGCCGTCACCGCGGCGGCTGCGGCATCGTGCGCGAATACGAAATCCTCGCCGACGAGGCCGTCCTCGCGGTGCGCATCGACGGCGTCTCGAACCCGCCTTGGGGCATTGCGGGCGGCATGTCGGGAGGTGCCGGGCGTGCCGTCATCAATCCGGGCACGGAGCGCGAGCGCGTCCTGCGGCCGCTCTCCGACGGCAATCGGCTCACACGCGGCGACATCTTGCGCATCGTGACGGGCGGCGGCGGTGGTCACGGCCACCCCTTCGATCGCCCGGCCGAGGAGGTGCTGGAAGATGTGCTCGGCGGCTTCGTCAGCACGGAGGCTGCCGCAAAGCATTACGGCGTCGTGATCGCGGCCGAGGAGGTCGACGCCGCCGCGACCGCCACGCGTCGGCGCAAGCGCCCTCCCGCCCGTGCCTTTCACCGCAACGAGTATGTCGATGTCCTCGCCTGAGCCGTCCGCGACCGCGCCTTCCCGTTCCGAAATGGCTTCGCCCGAAAACGCAAGGCAAAGCTCCGCGCCCCAGGCTTCAGGGCTCGCGGTCGCGGTCGATATCGGCGGCACCTTCACGGATGTGACCTTGCAGGACGTAGCGAGCGGCAGGGCTTGGCGCGCCAAGACGCCGAGCATTCCTTCCGATCCTTCGCAAGCCTTCCTCACCGGCGTGCGCCTCGCCCTCGAGGAAGCCGGGCGGGACGCCGGAGAGGTCGGCCGGGTGCTGCACGGCACCACGGTCGCGACCAATATGATCCTCGAACGTAAGGGCGCGGTGACCGCGCTCGTCACCACGGCGGGCTTTCGCCATGTGCTCGAGATCGGTCGCCAGGACATTCCGCGACGCGTCAATCTCTATGCCTGGGTGAAGCCGAAGCGGCCGGTGCCCGCGTCACGCATCCTCGAGGTGCGCGAGCGCATCGGTGCCGGCGGCGTGGTGCTCGAGAAGCTCGACGAGGCGAGCGTCGAGAAGGCGATCGAGGCGCTGCGGACGCTCAAGGTGGAGGCGGTCGCGGTCTGCCTCTTGCACGCCTTCGCCAATCCGGCCCATGAGCGGCGCGTCGCCGAGCGATTGCGTGCCGCGCTTCCCGGCGTCGCGGTCACAGCCTCCACCGATGTCCTGCCGGTGGTGCGCGAATATGAGCGCTCGCTTGCCACCATCCTCAACGCCTCGGTGATGCCGGGCATCGCAACCTATGTGCGGCGCCTCGAGGAGCGGCTCGAGGATGCGAAGATTTCAGCGCCCCTCCTGCTGATGCAATCAAATGGCGGTGTCGCCGGCGCGCGCAGCATCAGGCGCGCGCCGGCGCTCACCGTGCTCTCGGGGCCGGCCGCGGGAGTGGTCGGAGCCCGCGATGTCGCCGCCGCCTGCGGCATCAGCGACATCATCACGGTCGATATCGGCGGAACCAGCGCCGATATCACGCTCATCAAGGGCGGCGAGATCAGCCTTACGCAGCATGGCCATGTCGGCGAATGGCCGCTCTCGCTTCCCATGGTCGACATGGTCACGATCGGCGCGGGGGGCGGCTCGATCGCCCAGGTGGCGAAGAGGACGCTCACCGTCGGCCCGCGCAGTGCCGGCGCTCAACCGGGGCCTGCCTGCTACGGTCGCGGCGGCGCCGAGGCCACGGTCACGGACGCCCATGTCGTCCTCGGCCAGTTACCGGAAAGCCTTCTCGCGGGGCGCATGGCGCTCGACCGCTCCCTCGCCGAGGCGGCGATCCGCAAGGGCGTCGCCGAACCGCTCGGCCTCACCGTCGATGAGGCGGCGCGCGGCATGCTGGCGATCGTCGACAGCAATATGGTCGGCGCCATCCGTGTCGTGTCGGTCGAGCGCGGACATGATCCACGCGACTTCACCCTCGTCGCTTTCGGCGGCGCCGGACCGCTGCATGGGTGCTCGCTCGCCGAGCTTCTCGGCATCGAAAAAGTGCTGATCCCGCCGGCGCCCGGCGTGCTTTGCGCCGAAGGCCTGCTCGCCGCCGATCTCAAGGCCGAGTTCAGCCGCACGCTGGCAAAATCGGGCAGTATCGATACGAAGATCGTGGCAAGCCATTACGCCGAGCTCGAAGCGGAGGCGAAATCCTGGTTCGAGGAAGAGGCTGTCGCGCCGACCGACCGCCGCGAGCATCGCGTCGCCTTGCTGCGCTACCATGGCCAGGGCGGCGAGCTCGCCGTGCGCTGGGCAGGGGATGCCGCCTCGACCGAGGCGGCATTCAGCAAGGCGCACGCTGCGCTTTATGGCTTCACGCTCGACGCGCCCATCGAGCTCGTCACGCTTCGCATCGAAGCGAGCGGGCGCATGCCGGAGCCGGTGCGGGGAAAGCTCGGCCCGGCGAAAGGTGTCAAGGCGCGTGCGGGGCGTGAGGTTCGCTTCGCGGAGGGGCCGCGCGAAGTTCAGCTGTTCGATCGGGAGACATTCGGCGCAGGTGACCGCTTCGCCGGGCCGGCAATCGTCACTCAGCTCGACGCGACGACGCTCGTTCCCCCCGGCTGGAGCGGAGAGGTGCATGCGTCGGGCGCGCTTTTGTTGCGGCGCAATTGAAGCAAGCGGCGGCGGCGAGGTCGCGCGGCAAATTGCTTTGCGGTGAGGGCGGGTCGGACTTATGGAAACTTCGCGCCCCTTCATGAGCCTTACCGAGCTCCGTTGGGTTTGAAGGCTTGCGCAAGGTTGCATCGCATGAAGGCTTCCCCTCATCCGCCTCGCTGCATCGTGCTCGATTGGGGAACGACGAGCTTTCGCGCGCTCCTCGTCGATGCGAACGGTGCGGTTCTCGATCGCGTCGAGACGCAGGACGGCATCCAATCGGTGCCGAAGACCGGGTTCGAAGCGGTCTTGGCCCGTAACATCGCTTCCTGGCGGCACGCGCACACGGCGCTTCCGGTTTACGCCGCCGGAATGATCACGAGCCGCAACGGCTGGATCGAGACACCTTATGTCGAAGCGCCGGCGGGCGCCGACGCGCTGGCCGCGGCGGTCAAATGGTTGAGGCTCGCCGATGGCGGCGTCATCGGCTTCATCCCCGGGCTCACCGATAAGAGCGTCAAGCCCTTTCCCGATGTGATGCGAGGCGAGGAGACGCAGCTCGTGGGCTTCGGCCTCGGCCAGGAGATGACGGTCGTCCTGCCGGGCACGCATTCCAAATGGGCGCGCATCGAAAAAGGGCGCATCGCGCGCTTTCGCACCTTCGTCACGGGTGAGATCTTCGCCCTTTTGTCGCGCCATTCCTTCATCGCGCAGCTCTCAAAGCCGCAGCCCGTGCCGAATTGGAGCGCTTTCACGCATGGCCTCGAGGTCGCCGGCGATCGCACGCAAGCTTGCGGCCTCCTTTCGCACCTCTTCTCCGTGCGCACGGGGTGGCTCGCGGGCAAGCTCGCCCCACCTGAGACTTCCGATTATCTCTCGGGGCTCGTCGTCGGCATGGAATTTCGCGAAGCGCGCGAGATGGGCTGGTTCAAGTCTGGCGAGCGCGTCGGGATCATCGGGGGCGATCATCTCGTCGAGGTCTATCGGCGAGCAGCAATAGCCTTTGGGCTCGAGCCCGATCTCGGCCCTTCGGACGCCGCGGTGCACGGCGCTCTCGTCATCGCCGAGATTGCCGAAAGGAGGGGCCATGGGGTTTGACGAAGCGTTCGCCAAGCTGCCGCTGATCGCCATTTTGCGAGGGCTGCGGCCCGACGAGGCGGTCGACGTCGCAACGGTGCTCTTCGACGGTGGCTTTCGCATTCTCGAAGTCCCGTTGAACTCGCCTTCGCCGCTCGTGAGCATCGCGCGAATCGCGGCGTGTTTCGCAACGCGCCTCCTGATCGGCGCCGGCACGGTTCTCGATACGCAAGCTGTCGCGCAAATCGCCGAGGCCGGCGCTCGTCTCGTCGTCTCGCCGAACTTCGAGGCGGAAGTGGTGCGCGCGGCGAAGAAGCGCGGCCTCGTCTCGATCCCGGGCGTCGCGACGCCGAGCGAGGCCTTCGCGGCGCTCGCCGCGGGTGCCGACGCGCTCAAGCTTTTTCCCGGCGAGATGATCGCGCCCAAGGTGGTCCGCTCGATTCGGGCCGTGCTGCCGAAGGAAACGCGGCTCATCCCCGTGGGCGGCATCGCGCCCGAGAATATTCCGGCTTATCGCGAAGCGGGAGCCGATGGCTTCGGCATCGGCTCAGCCCTCTTCAAGCCCGGAATGTCGGTTGAAGAGGTCGCACGGGCGGCGGCGAAATTCGTCGAGGTGATGCAAAAGAGCGGGTAGGCACACAACGGAAGTGGCGCGCTCTATTGCATCCATATTTTCGACTTTCTTGGCTCAGGCGCGCTTCGTCCAGGCCTCGGCAATCGCGAGCCGCTGCACCTTCCCCGAGGGCCCCTTCGGCAGCTCGGGAAGGAAGGTGAAGAATTTCGGCGTCTTGTAGCGGCCGAGGTGGAGGAGGCAATGGGCTCGCAATTGCTCTTCGCTCAAGAGCGCATCCGGCTTGAGCACGATGCCCGACAGGATCTCCTGGCCGTAGTCGGTGTCGGGAATGGCGACGGCGGCGGCTTCGAGGATCGCGGGATGCAAGAGGAGGGCTTCGTCGATCTCGCGCGGGGCGATGTTCTCCCCACCCTTGATGATGAGCTCCTTCAGGCGGCCGGTGACGAAGAAGAAACCGTCCTCGTCGCGAAAGCCGAGGTCGCCGGTGCGCAGGAAGCCCGCGGCATCGAGCGCCTCCAAGGTGCGCTCGCGCGATTTGTAGTAGCCGCCCATCACATTCGGGCCGCGAAAGCGGATTTCTCCAGCCTCACCATTGGGCAATTCGCGGCCCTTTGCGTCGGCGACGAAGGCCTCGACCCCGCAGGGGAGGCCGACGCTGCCGTATTTGCGGTGCTCGAGCCGCATCGGATTGCAGAAGGTGACGGAGGCGGATTCGGTCATCCCCATGCCCTCGATCACCGGCACGCCGAAGCTTTCCTCGAAAGCGCGATGATGCTCCGGCGGCAAGGGCGCCGAGGCCGAGCGGCCGAAGCGCAAACCGGGGAAGCGGCGCGGAGGGGCGCCGGCCGCCGCGTTCAAGAGATAGGCGATGATCGTCGGCACCATGTTGATCCAGGTGCAGCGATAGGCCTCCACATCGCCCCACCAGCTCGAGACCGAGAAGGCGTGCGGCGCGACGATGCTGCCGCCCGAAAGGAAGGGCGCGAGCGTGCCGATCACCTGGCCGTTGATGTGATAGAGCGGCAGAGAGCTCAGCACCCGGTCGCCAGGGTGAAGCCCATGCCATTTCGCGACGCTCGCAGCCGCCGCGACGAGATTGCGATGGGTGAGCAGCACGCCCTTCGGCGTGCCCGTCGTGCCGGAAGTGTACATGAGGAGCGCAGGCGCGTTCTCATCGAGCGGCGCGAGCTCGAAGCCCTCGGGAGCATCGGGGAAAAGCTGTGAAGCATCGACATCGATCGTCTCGATGGCGATCTTGCGCGACATCAGCGGCAAGGCCTCGGCAAGCTGCGCCGATTGTGCCGGCGAGGCGAACAGGATCTTGCAGTCGCAATGATCGAGCGCATAGGCGAGGCCGGCGCGCGAGCTTCTGAGGTTCAGAGGCGTCACCACGAAGCCGCCGATCATGGCGCCGAGGAAAAGCGAGGCGGTCTGATAACCGTTCGGCATCAAGAGCGCGACCTTGTCGCCAGCGCGCAATCCGCGCGCCTTCAGCTCGGCCGCGAGCGCTCTCGCCTCGCGCAGCAAGCCGCCGTAGCTCAGGACGCGGCCAGGTTCCTGCGTGTGGTCGGGCGCGATGATGAAGGGTCCGGAGCCTTGCGCGGCCGCATGCGCGACAGCGATGTCGCGCAAGCTTCGCGCTTCTCCGCTCACCGCTTCTCGCACCGATCCCGTCCCGGTCGTCACCGGCGCCACGGTCGCTTCATTCATCGCTCTTCGCCTCGCCGCTTCTCTTCAACCCGCACCGGCGCGAGCTTTCCCTGAAGAGGGGGAGGTGCGCGCGAAATATTCGCCGAAAATCTCGGCCTCGTCCGGCACGCGCTCCGGGATCACGTGCGAGACACGCGTGATGTTGAGAAAATGCCGGTAGTTCATGTTGTCCGAGAAGCTGTTTCGCCCCCAGGTGCCGCAGCCCATCGAGAGTGAGAAGGGCAGGCCGTTGTCGAAGCTGCCGCCGGTCGCGATGCAATGGGCCTGGTTGACGATGACGCGCGACACCGGAAGGGCAAGACCGAGCTCGGTCGCCTGGCCAAACTTGCGCGTATGCAGGCCGACGGAATGGCCGGCGCCTTGATAGGCATAGATGCGCTCAACAATGCGCATCGCCTCGGCGAAATTCGCGGCGCGGTAAATGGCGAGCACGGGCGAGAGCTTCTCGCCCGAGAACGGATGGGCAGGGCCAAAGCCGGTCTCGGCGACCATCAGGAAGCGGGCGGAGCGAAAGCGCTTTGCGTCAAGCCCGGCCTTCGCCGCGATCGTAGGCGCGTCCTTGGCGAGCAATTCCGGCGAGAGCTTGCCGTCCGGAAACAGCGCGGCTTGCAGGAGCCCGCGCTCCTTCGCGTCGAGGAGAACGCCGCCATTTCGAGCGAGCGCATCGAGCATGGCGTCGAAAATCTCGGCGTCGAGCACGAGGCTGTTCTCCGAGGAGCAGCTCGTCGCATTGTCGAAGCATTTCGAGACCGCGATCTGTCGGGCCGCGGGCTCGAGATCGGCGCTGCGATCGACGATGCTCGCCACATTGCCGGCCCCGACCCCGAAGGCCGGCGTGCCGCTCGCATAGGCGGCGCGGATATTCGCTTGCGATCCCGTCGCCACGACGAGGTCGGCCTGACGCATGAGCTCATGCGTCGTCGCCTTCGTGACCGGGGCCGGGAGAAGCTGAACGAGGTCGCGCGGAGCCTTGAGCTTGTCCAATTCGGCATGGACGAATTCGACGAGCTTGGCGCAGGTGGTCCAACCTTTCGGCGAAGGCGCGAGGATCACGGCGTTGCGCCCTTTGAGCGCGTTGATGATCTTGTTCGCGGGCGTCGCGCCCGGATTGGTCGACGGCGTGATCGCTGCCACCACGCCCGCCGGGCGCGCGATCTCGACGATGCCGGTCTCCTTGTGCTCGGCGATGACGCCGACCGATTTCGCCCCTTTCAGGTCCCGCAAGAGGCCGAGCGTCTTGCGGTGGTTTTTCTGGATCTTGTCCGTCACATTGCCGAGGCCTGTGTCGCCAACGGCAAGCTCGGCGAGAATTCGGTTGCGCGAAGGCTCCATGATGGCCCAGCCGGCCGCCGCGACCAGAAGATCGGTCATCGTCTGATCATATTGGTTCGCGATCGCTTGAGCCTTCCTCGCCCGCGCGATCAGCTCGGCGACGAGCGCCGCCGCCTTCGCGTCCTCGACGCTCCGATCAGGCCGCTTTCCGTCCGGCCTTTGTTTTTCCGACACTTGCCTGTCCAACATGGTTGGGGGCGCCTTCCTATCTCGTCACCGCGGTGAAGCTCCGATCATCGACCTTCCGGTTCGGGTTGATGAACAGGGCTCCGATGATGCCGATCGCGAGCAGGAGAGCAGTGATCGCAAAAGGCCCCACATAGCTTCCCGTCCGATGAATCAGGATGCCGAAGACCGCGGGCGAGATCGCGCCCGCGAGGCCAAACCCGGTGTTCATCATCCCGCCGGCGGTGCCAGCATAGCGCCCGGCGATGTCGATCGGAAGCGACCAGAGCACGGCATTCGTCAGCTCGAGGCAGAAGAAGGAGGCGGTGAGGCCGTAGACGGCAAGGAGCGCATCCTCGGTTCGCACCGCCGGCACGAGAAAGGCGAGCGCGCCCGTAAGGCCGAAGACGAGCAAGGAGCAGCGCGCAAGGCGCAGATTGCCGGTCGCTTTCAGGATGCGGTCGGAGATGATGCCTCCCAGGCTGTCGCCCACGACGCCGGCCGCGAGCGGCAAGGAGGTGAAGAGCGCCATCTTGGTGACATCGAAGCCGCGTGCCTCGTGTAGATAGGTTGGCAGCCAGGTGAGGAAAACCCAGAGCGACCATCCGTAGCAAAAATCGACGAAGGTCACGAGCCACATGCACGAGATCATGGCTCGCCAGGGTGTCTTCTCGAGCGCCGATTTCGTCGCCGGAATGCCGATCTCATCGAGCTCCTCGGGCGACACGGAAGACTTCTCGCGCGGCGTATCGCGAAAGGAGATGAGCCACCACAGAGCCCAGGCGGCGCTCAACGCGCCGAGCACGAAGAAGGCGGCGCGCCATCCGAATTGCACCGTGATCCCGACGACTGCCGGCGGCGCGACCGCGCCGCCGAGGCGCGCGAAACTATGCGTCACCCCTTGCGCGAGCCCGCGCTCTTGCGGCGGAAACCAGAAGGTCATCGCCCGGGTCGCGGCCGGAAAGGCGCCGCCCTCGCCGACCCCCACAAGAAGCCTCACGAGCAAGAGCGATATCGCTCCGCCCACCATGCCGGTGAGGACGGTGCTGACCGACCAGATGACGCAGAGAAGGAACAGGATGAGACGGGGTCCGAAGCGGTCGGCGAGCCAGCCGCCCACGATCTGCATGCCAGTGTAGGGAATGGCGAAAACAGAGAAGATAAAGCCGAGCTGCTCCTTGTCGAGGCCAAGCTCCTTCGAGATGAAAGGCCCCGCGACCGAGATGTTGGTGCGGTCGATATAGGCAATGAAATACATCAGCGAGAGCGAGAGAAGGACGCCGTAGCGTGCCCGCTTCCATCGCGGCACGGTCGCGATCCGCATGCGCCCATCGGCGCCAACCTCGCCCGCTTCCATCTCGAACTCCCTCCCCCCTTTTTTTATCGCTTCTTATTGTGCACCCGACCGACAGGGCCGAGCGCCAGCCTCGCGCTCCCATCCCGACAAAGGTGCTCACGCACGGTCTCGTGACGCCCTTGTCGATGGGCAGGGAACAGTCGCCGCATTCCGTCCTTGCGTGAAGGGTGCAACTGGACCCATTATGAAAGAAGTTTGGACCGACCATAGAACCAGAGGATCGCTTTCGCTTGGATCACGTGCTTGTCAGCCCACAAGAGCGGGACGGGGATGCCGGCCACGGCATTGCCCCCGGAAAGGCCGCTCGCAAACGCCTTGCCGAGCGCCGCCTCGCCGCCGAAACCACCGTTCGGCGGAAGGAGGCGAGCGAAAGCGGCTTCAATTGGAGCGTTCTCTTCCGCAATTTCGCGCTCAACCAAAGGTCGCTTCAGGTCCAGATCCGCCAGATGATCGTCGCCGCGATCGAGGAGCGTCGCCTCGCCGGCAATGCCCGCATGCCGTCGAGCCGAGAGCTCGCACTCGCGCTGGGCGTCGCCCGCAACACGGTGGTGCTCGCCTATCGGCAGCTCGTCGATGAAGGCTTCCTCGAATCGCGCGAGCGCAGCGGGTATTTCGTCGCCGATCTCGACCTCGGCGATGCCGCCTCTCCGGCGAGGGTAGAGATGCGTGCGCCTTCGGCGCTCGGGCCCGACTGGCCGGAGCGCTTCGGCATCGCGCCCTCGCGGCAGCGCAACATCGTCAAGAAGCTCGATTGGCTGCGCTACCCTTTCCCCTTCCTCTACGGGCAATTCGATCCGTCGCTTTTCCCCACGAACGATTGGCGCGAGAGCGCGCGCGGCGCCTTGAGCGTGCTCGAGATCCAGAATTGGGCGCGCGACCTCATCGACGGCGATGATCCCGAGCTGATCGATCAATTGCGCGTGCATGTCCTGCCGCGCGCCGGCATCTTCGCGCCGCCAGAAGAGATCATCGTGACCGTGGGGGCGCAGCAGGCGCTCTACATGCTGGCGCAGCTTTTCCTGCGCAAGAACACGATGATCGGCATCGAGAACCCAGGCTACGCCGACGCGCGCAATATTTTCGGCATGATGAGCGATCGCGTGGTGCCGCTCGCGATCGACGGCGACGGGCTCATTCCGTCGAAGGAAGTCGCCGAATGCGAATATCTCTATGTCACCCCGGCGCATCATTGCCCGACCACGGTGACCATGCCGCTGCGCCGCCGCGAGCGCCTTCTCGAATTGGCGCGGCAGAACGATGTGGTGATCATCGAGGACGGTTATGAGCTGGAATTGTCGGGCGAGAGCCATGGCGCGCCTTCATTGCGCAGCCTCGATGCCGACGGTCGCGTCGTCTATGTCGGCAGCTTCTCCAAAATCCTCGCGCCGGGCTTGCGCATCGGCTATGTGGTGGCGCCGGAGGCGGTCGCCCGCGAGCTTCGGGCGCTGAGGCGCCTGATGCTCCGCCATCCGCCCTCCAATAATCAGCGCGCCGCCGCCTTGTTCCTCGGCCTTGGCCATTACAAATCGCATCTGCGCCGCGTGACCCATGCGCTCAGCGAGCGTGCCGAGATCGTCGAGACGGCGCTCGAACGCCATCTGCCGGGCTGGTGTCGCCTGCGGGGTGCCGGCGCCTCGAGCTATTGGCTCGAAGGCCCGTCCTCGCTCGATTGTCACGCGCTTGCGCAAGAGGCGGAGAAACGTGGCGTCTTGATCGAGCCCGGCGATGTGTTCTTCATGGGCGAGGCGCCGCCGCGCAATTTCCTGCGGCTCGGCTTCGCCTCGATCGCGCGCGAGCGCATCGCGGCGGGCATCGCGGCGCTTGGGCAGGCGGCGCGAGCCCTCGGCAGTTGAGGGCCAGGCCCTGGCGCAAGCGATCGGCGGGGACTGGCTCTAGAGCCTCGAAGCTCGGCGCCGCTACGGTGCCGGCGCCATTCGACCCTCGCGGCCATTTGACCATCTAGCCTTGGCGGCGCCACTGAGGCTGAGAACCGCGCGGCGGCATAAGGCGAACGCCGCCGCCTCATCCCTTGTGAACGGAAAACCCGGAGATTCCCCGCATGACCAAAATGTCCGCCAGTGAGGCCTTCGTCGAGACGCTCGCGGCGCAAGGCGTCTCGCATGTGTTCGGCATCGTCGGCTCGGCCTATATGGACGCGCTCGATCTGTTCGAGGCGGCCGGCATCCGCTTCATCTCGGTCGCCCATGAGCAGGGCGCCGGGCATATGGCGGACGGCTTCAGCCGGGCGAGCGGGCGTCACGGCGTGTGCATCGCCCAGAACGGACCGGGCATCACCAATTTCGTCACCGCCATCGCGGCCGCTTATTGGGCCCATTCCCCGGTGGTGATGATCACGCCCGAGACCGGCTCGAACACGCAAGGGCTCGGCGGTTTCCAGGAAACCGAGCAGCTCCCCTTCTTCGAGAAGATCACCAAATACCAGATCCATTGCGCCAATCAGGCGCGCATCCCCGAGCTCTTGTCGCGCTGCTTCGATTACGCGCTTCTCGAACGCGGCCCGACCCAGTTCAACATTCCGCGCGACCTGTTCTACGGCGAATTCGACACCACCATCCCGAAGCCGATCCGGGTCGAGCGTGGCGCCGGAGGCCCTGAAAGCCTCGAAGCCGCCGTGAAGCTCATCGCCGAGGCGAAGTTCCCGGTGATCCTTTCGGGCGGCGGGGTGGTGATGGCCGACGGGGTCGGCGAGGTGGTGAAGCTTGCCGAATATCTCACGGCGCCCGTGATCAACACCTATCTGCACAATGATTCCTTCCCCAGGAGCCATCAGCTCTGGTGCGGCCCCATCGGCTATCAGGGGTCGAAAGCGGCGATGAAGCTCCTCGCCAAGGCCGATGTCGTGATCGCGCTCGGCACGCGGCTTGGCCCGTTCGGCACCTTGCCCCAGCACGGGCTCGATTATTGGCCGAAGAACGCGAAGCTCGTCCAGGTCGAGGCCGATCCGCGCCGCATCGGGCTCGTCAAGCAGGCGTCGGTCGGCGTCTGCGGTGACGCGCAGGCGGCAACGAGCGAGATCCTGCACCGCTTGCAGACCGGCAATGTCCAAGTGGCGGCGCGCCAAAATCGCAGCCAACGCCTCTCCGAGATCGAGAAGCAGAAGAAGGAATGGGAGACGGAGCTCAACCAATGGGGCCAGGGCGCAGGCTCTCCCATCAGCCCGCGCCGCGCCTTGCGCGAGCTCGAGAAGGCAATGCCGGAAAACGCCATGGTGACCACCGACATCGGCAATATCTGCTCCGTGTCGAACAGCTATTTGCGCTTCGAGAGGCCGAACAGCTTCTTCGCCGCCATGAGCTTCGGCAATTGCGGCTACGCCTTTCCCACCGCGATCGGCGCCAAGGTCGCGGCGCCCGATCGTCCGGCCGTCGCCTATGTGGGTGATGGCGCCTGGGGCATGAGCTTGCAGGAGACGCTCACCTGCGTGCGCGAGAAGATCCCGGCGGTCGCGGTCGTCTTCAACAACGGCCAATGGGGGGCCGAGAAGAAGAACCAGATCGACTATTACGCCGATCGTTTCGTCGGCACCAATCTGGAAAATCCGAGCTTTGCCGGCATCGCCGAGGCGATGGGCGCGAAGGGGATCAAGGTCGATCATCCCGACAAGCTCGGCGATGCCTTGCGCCAGGCGGTCAAGAATGACCATTGCACCATCGTCGAGGTGATGGTGACGCAAGAGCTTGGCGATCCCTTCCGCCGCGACGCGCTGAAGAAACCGAAGCGCCTCCTCGACAAATATGCGGCGCTCAGCGTGGCTTGAGCGCCGTCGGGCCGGGCCGCATCCGGGGCGGGCCGTGCGATGACGTGCCTGTCGTCCTTCCTTCCCGCCGATCTTTGCGCTCTGTTCGCGGCGGATTGGGCGACGACGCCCGCCCTCATCGTCATGATCCTGGGTCTGCTCGCGGCCTCCTTCGCGCGCGGCTACTCGGGCTTTGGCTTCTCGGCGATCCTGGTCGCGAGCTGGTCGCTCGTGGCCCCGCCTTCATTGCCGGTCGCGGTCGCCGTCATGCTCGAGGTCAGCGCGAGCGTCATGCAGGCCGCGAGCGTGTGGCGGCACGTCGATTGGCGGCGCATCGGGCTCTTGCTCGCGGGCGCCGTGGTCGGCAGCCCATTCGGCGTCGCGGTTCTCACCCTCGCGCCGGCCTCGACCGTGCGCCTCTTGATCGCGATGCTCCTTCTTCTGTGCTGCTGCGCCTTGCTTGTCGGCTTCCGGCTCGCAAAGCCCGTCGGCACGGCGGGGGAAGTTGCGGTCGGCGGCGTCTCCGGCCTCGTGAACGGCGCCACCGCCATGGGCGGCCTGCCCGTCGCGCTCTTTCTTGCCGCGAGCTCGATTGCGCCCGCGACCATGCGCGCCTCCTTCATCGCCTATTTCTTCGCGCTCGACATCATCGCCGGCTCCTTGCTCGCGCACGAGGGCGTGCTGGGGTCGCAGGCGCTCGTCACGGCTCTTTTCTGCGTGCCTTGCCTCATCCTCGGGCTCGTGCTCGGCGCTCGGCATTTTCTCTTCGCCACTCCCGACGAGTTCCGCCGCCACACCCTATGGCTTCTGGTGGCGCTCGCCTTGATCGGGCTCGTCAAGGCACTCCTCTGATGCCGATCTCATTTCGCCGTGGCGAGCACCACCGCGACCGTCGAGACGATGTCCTCGACGCTTGCGCCGCGCGACAAATCGCTCACCGGCTTGGCGAAGCCTTGCAGGAAGGGCCCGAGCGCCTGTGCTCCGCCGAGATGCTGCGTCAGCTTGTAGCCGATGTTGCCGGCGTCGAGATCGGGAAACACGAGCACATTCGCCCGCCCGGCGACCTTGCTTTCCTGCTTCACCTTCCTCGCGGCGATCTCGGGCGAGAGGGCGGCATCCGCCTGGAGCTCGCCATCGACGGCAAGCTCGGGCGCCCGCGAGCGGATGAGGGCGAGCGCTTGGGTGACCTTCTCGACATGGGGGTGCTGCGCGCTCCCCTTGGTGGAAAAGGACAGGAGCGCGACGCGCGGCGCTTCATGAAGCAGCGCTTCGGCATTGCGCGCCGCGGCGATCGCGATGTCGGCAAGCTCTTCGGGCGAAGGGTCGATGGTGACGGCGCAATCGGCATAGACATAGGCGCGCGCGCCCTCCGGCGTCGGCACCAGCATCAGCATCAGCATGAAGCTCGACGGGGTGCCGATCCCTTCGGCGAGGCCGACGGTCATCAGCCCGGCTTCGATGACGCGGCGCGTCGGGTTTGCGACGCCGGCCACCATGGCGGCAGCCTCGTCGCAACCGACCATCATGCCGCCGAAATAGAGCGGCTT
>DASZIL010000092.1:0-2637 GCA_035949255.1 Beijerinckiaceae bacterium
TCCTTGGCGATCTTCGCAAGGAGATCAAGGGCGGGGAGGCGAACACCACGAATAATCGCATGGAGCTGATGGCCGCGATCGCCGCGCTCGAGGCGCTGAAGCGGCCGTGCACGGTCGAGCTCCATACGGATTCGCAATATCTTCGCCTCGGCATCACCCAATGGCTCGCGAATTGGAAGCGGAACGGCTGGCGCACAGCGGCGCGGCAACCCGTCAAGAATGACGATCTGTGGAAGCGGCTCGACGAAGCGGCGAGGCGCCATCACATCGAATGGCACTGGGTCAAGGGCCATGCCGGCCATGACGAGAATGAGCGCGCCGACGCGCTCGCCCAAGAGGGGTTGCGGGAGGCAAAGCCGTGACCGGCGGTGAAGGAAGCTCCTTCGAGGCGCGGCTTGCCGCGGTGGGGCGCGAGGTCGAGGCGGCGCTCGCCGCCTTCCTCGGTGGAGAGCCTGCCATTCCCGAAAGGCTCGCCGCCGCGATGCGCCACGCGGCGCTGGGCGGCGGAAAGCGGCTGCGCCCCTTTCTTCTCATCGAGACGGCACGGCTTCTCGGATGCAGGGACAAGGGACCGCTCACCGCCGGCTGCGCGCTCGAGCTCCTGCATTGCTATTCGCTCGTGCATGATGATCTCCCCGCGATGGACGACGACGACCTGCGCCGCGGCCGGCCGACGGTGCACAAGGCCTACGACGAGGCGACCGCCATCCTGGCGGGGGACGCCTTGCTGACGCTCGCGTTCGAGCTCATGGCCTCGGTCGAGGCCGACGCCGAAATTCGCATCGAGCTCGTCGCTTCTCTTTCGCGCGCGGCGGGAGCTTCCGGCATGGTCGGTGGCCAGATGCTCGATCTCTCGGCGGAGGGCCGCTTCGGGCGCGGCAAGCCACCGCTTGCCGAAAGGCATATTCGCCGGTTGCAGGCGATGAAGACCGGCGCGCTCATCGCTTTCGCCGTCGAGGCCGGCGCCATTTTGGGTCGCGCTTCGACGCGCGAGCGCGCGTCCTTGCGCGATTACGGTCAGGCGCTCGGCGCTGCCTTCCAGATCGGCGACGACATCCTCGATGTCGAGGCGACTTCGGCGACGCTCGGAAAAGCGACCGGCAAGGACGCGGCCCGGGGAAAGGCGACACTCGTCGCGGCGCTGGGCCTTGAGCGCGCAAAGCTTGAACGCGACGCGCTCGCGAACCGCGCGGTCGAGGCCCTGTCCGCTTTCGATGCGCGCGCCGATCTCTTGCGGGCGGCGGCGCGCTTCACGATCGAGCGGCGCGCGTGAAGCGCTTAGTCTCCGGCGGGCTGCGCCAAAGGGCCCGGTCATAGATAGGGGAGGCGAGGCGTGCGATGAGCGGCTGGATCGCGGGGGTCGACGGGTGCCCGGCCGGATGGATCGTGGCGCGACGCTCGCTCGAGGGCACGCGAGAGATCGACATCACGGTCGCGCCGCGCTTCGAGACCCTCCTCGATCGCGCCGATCCTCCTTTGTTCGTCGCCGTCGACATGCCGATCGGCCTTCCGGCCCGGATCGGCACCGAGGGACGCGGGCCGGAGCGCCTGATCCGCGCCCATCTCGGCGCGCGACGCTCATCTGTCTTCGCCATTCCGTCGCGCGGAGCGGTCGAGGCTTGCGATTACGCCTCTTCTTGCGCCGTCGCGGCCGCCACCTCCGAGCCGCCACGCCGGGTTTCGAAACAGGCTTTCATGCTTTTTGCCCGGATGCGGGAAATCGACCTTTTGCTGCGCGCGACCGCGCCCGCCGTCGAGCCTCCCTGGCGAGAGCGTGTCTTCGAGGCTCACCCCGAGCTTGCCTTCTGGCGGCTCAACGGAGAGCGGGCGTTGCTTCATCCGAAGAAGATGAAGGGCCGCCCCTACGCTGAGGGCTTGCGGGAACGACGCCACATCCTTCGGACGGCCGGCTTGCCGGCGAGCGTGCTCGAAAGCGTGCCGCCCCGTGGAGCCGGTGCGGACGATCTCCTCGACGCCCTCGCCTTGATGGTGATCGCTCAACGTATTCACGACGGCAAGGCCAAGTCTTTTCCCGATCCGCCCGGCCAGGATGAATTCAACCTGCCGATCGCAATTTGGGCGTGAGCCGAAAGCGATGCCGGCTTGAGGCAGCGCCGCCATCGCGACGACCTTTTTATCCAGCCGATCGCATGAGCTCTCGCAAGAGCCGCGCCACCGCGTCGGGCGCTTCGAAATGCGGCATATGGCCAAGCTCCGGAAAGGTGTGGATCGCCACATCGCCGGGAAGCCCGAGCGCATATCGAGCCGGAATGATTTGATCCCTTGCGCCGAGGACGATCTTCGCCGGAATGGCAAGCCCGTCGAAGACCGAGCGGATGCTGAAAGCCTGGGTGGCGTCGGGAAACAGCACGGCGGCAAGCTCTTCGAGTGCGCCGTCGAGGCGCTCGCGCTGCCGCAACGTCGCCTTGATGAAGGAAGGGCCGAGCACGGAAGGATCGCTCACGAGCGCGGCGACGAAGGGTTCGAGCTCCACAGCGCTCTTCGCCCTCGGGAAGCCCGAAATGAAGTCCCCGCTGATGTCCAGCCCAAGCCCGGCGGGTGCAATAAGGAAGAGAGTGCGCGTCTCCACTCCCTCGTGCCGGCTGAGCGCCGCCGCGACGGCGCCGCCGAGCGAAT
>DASZIL010000093.1:0-34795 GCA_035949255.1 Beijerinckiaceae bacterium
GACGGGCACATGCGCATTGCCAACGACCCCTATGGCATTCGCAACGGCTATGTGCTGAAGAAATTCGACGCGCCAGATGAGATAGAGCGCGCACTGTCGCCGATGTTCCCAGATGTTTGCATCGGCTCTTGCAGGAGCGACTGGTGGGGCATTGAGGAGCATGTCTGGATCGTCGTCGGTAGACGGCGGTGAGGAGTGCAAACTTGAAACAAGTCAGTATCCGACATTACCGCTGTCCTGCCGACAAGACGGAGCTGTCTCTAGTTGACGGCAAGCTGACGGACGACGAAGTCGAATCAGGGATCCTGGTTTCCCCGGGAGGGCATCGCTATCCGATTGAGGGCGGCCTGCCCAACTTGATCTTTCCCGCTGAGCTCAGCCTCATCGAGGCCAAGACAAAGGCCGAATACGATCGCGTCGCCGACGAGATCTATGACCGTGCCGTCGATTGGCAGTTCAAGGCCTTCTACGAGGACGAGGACAAGGTCCGTGAAACGATGGTCGACCTCCTGCAGGTGCGGGCAGGCATGCGCGTGCTCGAAGTCGGATGCGGGACCGGACGGGATAGTTTCCGCTTAGCACGCCGGCTGGGGCGGGGCGAGCTGCACATGCAGGATCTGTCGCCGGCGATGGTGAGCGCGTGCCAACACAAAATGGCCGGTATCCAAAAGGATCTGGGTTTCGTCTGCACTCTGGAATACTCGGCGTCGAACGCCTCCTGGCTTCCCTATCCTGATGGCTACTTCGATGCCTTGTTTCATTTTGGGGGCTTCAACCACTTCGGTGACTTGAAAAACGCCGCCGCTGAACTCACGCGGGTCGTTCGCAAAGGCGGCCGAGTGCTGTTCGGCGACGAGGCCGTGGCGCCGTGGCTGAAGGGCACGGAATTCGACGGAATCGTATCGATCAACAATCCTTTATTCAAGGAGAGCGTTCCGCTCGCGGCTCTGCCAATATCAGCACGGGACGTCACGGTTCGCTGGCTGATCGCCAACTGCTTCTACGTAATCGCCTATACGCGCGGGGAAGATGGCCCGCCGCCCGTCGATCTCGACCTGCCGCATGCTGGTACGCGCGGCGGCTCCATGCGCAGCCGCCATTTTTGGCGTCATGGAAGGCGTTACGCCTGATACCAAGGATCTCGTGCGCAGGGCGGCGGCGAAAGCTGGCAAGAGCATTCACGATTGGCTCGAGCACCAGGTCCGTGCCGCCGCCGACAAGGAACTCGGCTCGTGAGTAAGCTGGTGCTCTTCGGTACCGGTCGCGGTGCCGATGTGGCGTACCGATTCCTTGCTGCCGATAGCGATCATGAGATCATGGCCTTCACTGTCGATGAAGCCAATATGACGAGCAAGCTGCATCGCGGCCTTCCGGTCGTTGCGTTCGAGGAAGTGCAGCATCGCTATCCTCCCGACCGCTTCGGAATGCTCATCCTGCTCGGGTATCAACAGATGAACGCTCTGAGGGCGCGGAAGTTTGCCGAAGCTAAGGCCAAGGGCTATCGCCTCGAGAGCTACGTCGCCTCGAATATATTTCGGGTAGCTTCAATTGAGGTGGGCGAGAACTGCTTCATCCTGGATAATCAATCGATTTCGCTCGATGTCCGCATCGGCAACAACGTCGTCATGTGGTCGTCCAACCATATTGGCGACCTGAGCGAGATCGCCGACCACGCCTGGATTTCGTCGCACGTCACCGTGGCCGCCAACGTCCACATTGGGAAGAGGGCATTTGTTGGCATCGGTGCGACATTGTCAAATGGCGTGAAAATCGGCGCCGACAGTTTCATCGGGGCCTGTCGGTTGGTTTCGGACGATACGCGCCCACGCAGCGTGTCGTTGGTCGATCAAAGCGCCGAGGGCATTGATTCGGGCACATTCATGCGCCTGATGATGGCAAGGAAGAAACTATGAAATGGCGTAAGCTTGGGTTGATCTACCGACCCGACGGATCGCGTTCTTGGGGGCAGACGCATGCCGCCAACCCGACCGCTGAACACGTCGACGGCGATTTGTGGCGCATCTACTTCTCCTGCCGTGACCACGAAAATCGCTCGGCGATTTCATGGGTCGAGCTGGACCTGAGACAGCCCACGCGTGTCCTGAAAGAGTCGAACGACCCCGTCCTGCTGCCGGGAGAAGACGGATTCTTTGATGACAACGGCTGCTCGGTCGGCTGTATCCTGCCGGTCGATGGAAAACGTTATCTTTACTACATGGGATGGCACCTGACAGTCCGCGTTCCGTGGCAGAACGCGTTGGGGCTGGCGATCAGCGATGGGCCCGGCCAGCCGTTCCGCCGCTGGTCACGCTTTCCAATGATGCCGCTCGACGACTGCGATCCTTACACAATTTCCTATCCCTGGGTATTGCGCGAAAACGGCCGATTTCGCATGTGGTATGGTTCCAATATCGCCTGGGGCCGCGAAAAGGAGGACATGCGCCACCTGATCAAATACGCGGAATCGGCTGACGGCATCCATTGGGAACGCGGCGATGGCATCGCTATCGATTTCGGGTTTCACGGCGAATATGCGATGTGCAAGCCTTGCGTGATCAAGGATGGCGGCAAATACAAAATGTGGTTCTGTTCGCGCGGCGACAGCTATCGCATACGCTGTGCCGAATCGGCCGATGGAATGACTTGGCAGCGCGTAAAGGCCGGCATCGATATATCGGAGAACGGATGGGATTCCGAGATGATCGAATATCCCTGCGTGTTCGATCACGCGGGTCAGCGCTATCTCCTTTACGCGGGAAACGGCTATGGTCGTACCGGCTTCGGAATTGCTGTGCTGGAGGGCTAGGAATGCGGCTTTGCAGCCACAACGACCTGCGAGCCGCCGAGGGGCAAGGGGAAACCAAGGCGGCGGAGCACATGTTCGCTGCGTAAGACCAGCCGGAGTGCCGCATTGAGATGCGGAGAAACCTTCGTTTCGACATCGAGGCCTTTCATCGCGTTGTCTCGGTTCAATAGTCGAGTGCGCAGGCGGCTCAAGGCCATGAGAGGCAGTGTGAGGGCAGCGAAAGATGACTGATAACGGATCATGAAACCGGCGTGGCGGGCCTTGCTCGCCAGCTCCCCCATCCTGTAGCGGCGCTGATGGTGCGCGACTTCGTCTGCTGCGCTCCACAGGGAGGGATGTTGTGGTACAGTCGCAATCAAGACACCGCCCGGTTTAAGCACCCGATAAAATTCATCCAAGACACGGCGGTCGTCCGCGATGTGCTCGAGGACATCGAAGGCACCCACTAGGTCAAGCGCATCGGAAAGACCGATATAGCGGGCATCCATCTGAACGAGCTCGACCGCTTGACCATGTCGCTGTCGCGCATGAACCAAGCCGAGGCTGTGAAGCTCGCTGCCTGCCAGCCGAGCCGATGACAAAGCCCTGCGAAACGCAAAGAGCACATAGCCGGTGCCGCAGCCGATTTCGAGAGCTCGATCAGCCTGCGCCGCGAAACGTTCCACGAGCCAGACGATCATCTCGTTGCGTGTAGTGAACCAGAAGTGGTCATCCTCGATTTTTCTAAGCCGGTCGAAGCTCGCGAGATCGAAACCCTCATCGACGTCGTCTAAGTCGGCCGCGAGCTGGACGAAGCCGTTCCGAACAGTGAGTCCGTAGCCGCAAACCGAACAGCGCCAGGTGTTGGGCCATAGCGGCGAACCGTCAGGGATTTCTTCGGTTGTGCCGCACTTGGCGCAGGCTCGCCGCGGGCATGAAGACAGGGACGACAACACCGAGGCGTCTAATCTATCAGCCGACATCGTCATAACCCTATATTCCGAATAGGTGCGGTCAACTGCGAACCACCAGACCGATTCCGATCGCGGTGGTGACGAGTCCGAGTATTCTCACCCAATTCAGATCTTCCCCCAGCCACCATCCGCCGCCGACTGTCGTTACGACAAAGCCAATCGAGGCGATTGGCAAAGCGAAAGACAGCTCCAGACGCGTCAGGACGAGAAGCCAAAGGAGAAACAGCAAGCAGGCCAGCGCAAAAATGCTAAATCCGCGCAGGCCGAGCGATGCCGCTGCAAGAGCACCGACGATGGAGCGCCAATCCTGGGCCTTGGCGAGTAAAGGACCAAGAGTGGAAGCGAACAATTTCATCTGAACCTGAAAGACGATACTCAACGCAATCATCAGGGCTATCAGCAGGATACCCTCGGTGCGCTGGTCCATGGGAGGTTACTTTTTGCTGGCCGCGAAATGCGGGTTCAGAGCCATGCAGAACTGGTCTTAGGTATGCGCAACAGATTGCGAAAGACTCGCGTCTCTACGAGCAAATGCAGGTTCTCGTAGGTCTTTGGATTGCTCGGGCGCCCGCACATTCAAGCTCTAGTCCATACGTTTGGCAAACTTCGCAAGCAAATGTGGCTTCGGCAGCCAGACATTATCGATCGTCAGACGCGTTCCATGGACCTCAGACGGGTAGCGAGGCGCGGAAACCGCGCCCGAGCCGGATATCGTCGAGATGTAGAAAGCAACTGGAGCCAATGATCAGGTCAAAGCCGTTCTCATCAAAAAATCATCGCCTGCTATTGATCCACAACCAAGTCTCGATGGTCGGCACGGGATCGCGGAAACCTCAGAAGATCGTATAAGCTGGATATGCGCTGGGCTAGTGGCCTGTCGTATCCGAGACGGCGGCGGCAAAGCTCGGACAACCGCCGATGAAGCAATCCGTCATTGGCGCGACCTCTGATGCTGGATAAGGCTCATGCCGCTGTCCCTGCGAGTGCTCAATGGAGCGTCTGGTGAGGCGAGAGAAGTCCATCGCAATTTTGCAGTCGAATTACATCCCTTGGAAGGGTTATTTCGACCTCATCGCCGCGGTCGACGAGTTCCTGATCTTTGACGAGGTTCAATATACGCGTCGAGATTGGCGTAACCGCAACAAGATCGTTCTTCAAGGATCGGTGAAATGGCTGACCATTCCAGTGAGGACGAAGGGGCACTTATTTGGATCCATCGAGGAGATTGAAACAGACGGCCACGGCTGGGCTGAGCAGCACTGGAAGACGATCACCCACGCCTACCGGCGCGCTGCGTATTTCGGGAATTATGAGGCGGTTCTTGAGGCCGCATTTCAAAGGGCGGCGAGTCTTGTCCGCCTGACCGACATCAACGAGCTCTTCTTGCGAACGATCACCGGCCTTCTTCACATCGAGACGCCGATTGCCAGGGCGAATGTTGTGCCCAGAACGATGCAGCTGCCGACCGATCGGCTGGTGGAAATCTGTTTGGGCCGGCAGGCCACCGAGTATGTTTCCGGTCCAGCGGGGCGCGCTTATATTGAAGTCGAAAAATTCGGCGACGCCCAGGTTGCCCTCAGTTATGCGAACTATTCAGGCTATCCGGTTTACGAGCAGCATGCGAATGCCTTCGAACATGGTGTCAGCATTCTCGACGTTCTGATGCGTTGCGGGCCCGCTGCGCGGGGACATCTCAAGTCCCCGTCGCAGCGGGACAGTTTTGTAAACGCGGCGTGAGAAATCGAAATGAGAATGGAAACCCTTCGGCTGTGCAGCCAAGGCGCTCGGCTTCGTGTCCACACTGATCCGGGAAAATGCCAGCGTCGTTGATAAACCAATGCCAGCGATCCATCGGCCCTTCTGGCGGCGCATGGGTTTGCAAAGTAAGCAAAATGCGGCCGTGTAGGCGGCGGCTTTTGTCAAGCCGACCAGCGATGATTCATGCCCGGCGAAGACGCGGGAAGTTGTTCGATGGGTTTCCTTTCTTCAACCAGCGCGACCGCATCCTTGCGGGTCAAGCGATATTGCCCATCCGACTAGAGGCGGTGGTGCATGTCGTTTTGAGGATAGTTGCAGACAGCGCCGACCAGATCTCAACCGAAAGCGCGTCTCACAAGCGTTTGCTGGTCCTTCTCGTGATCCCCATGGAAGCTGCCGGCGGGTGAAGGAGACGCAGGTCGCGCGACGCAATTAAGCCTCGGGTCCGCGACACCCGCCTCGCGCAAGAGCCGCTCGAGCGGGCGGTCGAGATAAGCCCACCACCCTTGATATTCAGCTTCTTCCTGCGCGAAGACGAAGCGGGCGTCGCGCCATTGGCGCAGAAACGGCGCGAGCTCGCTCTCTGGGAGCGGATAGAGAATTTCGAGACGCAGCACGGCGGTGTCGTCGATATGCGAGGCTTCGCGGTGTTTTTCGAGCTCATAGGCGAGCTTGCCCGTACACAATATGACGCGCCGTACCGCCCCGCGAGGCGCGGAGGCGAGAACGGGCTTGAAGCTTTCGCCCTCGCCCATGGCAGACAGCGGCGAGACGGCCTCGGGCAAACGCAAAAGCGTCTTGGGGCTCGTCACGAACAGAGGTTTGCGCCCTTGCCGCAGAACCTGCCGGCGCAGAAGGTGAAAATAATTCGCTGGCGTCGACGGGTTCGCTAGCTCGATGTTGTTCTTCGCCGCGAGCTGCAGGATGCGTTCGGGCCGCGCCGAGGAATGCTCGGGCCCCTGGCCCTCGAGCCCATGCGGCAAGAGGAGAACGAGCCCTGAAGGCTGCATCCATTTCTCTTCGCCGCTCACCACGAATTGGTCGATGATGATCTGCGCCCCGTTGGCGAAATCGCCGAATTGCGCCTCCCAGATCGTGAGCGCGTCGGGGCGCTCGAGGCTCACGCCGTATTCGAAGCCGAGCACCGCATATTCCGAAAGCGGGCTGTTGATCGCCTCGAAGCCGGCTTGATCGGTGGAAAGATGCGAAAGCGGCACATGCCGCGTCCCCGTTTCGCTGTCGACCAGCGCGAGATGCCGATGAGAGAATGCGCCTCGCACGATATCCTGTCCGCTCAACCGCACCCGCACCCCCTGCGTGACGAGACTCGCGAAAGCGAGCGCTTCGGCCGTCGCCCAGCGCAACGCGTCTCTTGAGGCCGCGTGAGCGCGCATGAGGCGCGCCACCTTGCGATCGACGCTGACGCCCGCCGGGATCGTCGCGAGCTTTTCGAGAAGCTCGATCAGCCGATGCTGGGGCACGCCTGTCCTTGGTTCCTCGCGTCCACCTCGCGCCGGGTCATGAAGCGCCCATTTCCCGCCCGGAAAGCCGCCGTGGTTCGGACGGTGATCGGCCGCGGCCGCATAGGCCGCCTGCAGCTTGGCGCGATGGCGCGCGGCAAGCTCCGCCACTTCCTCGGCGGTGACGATGCCGGCGTCCATCAATCTTTCCTGGCATAGGGCGCGCACGGACGGCGCCGCGTCGATCTTCCGGTAAAGCTGCGGTTGGGTGAAGCGCGGTTCGTCGATCTCGTTATGCCCGTTCTTCCGGTAGCAGATGAGGTCGATCACGGCGTCGCGCCCATGCTGATCGCGAAAATCGAAGGCGAGGTCGGCGGCGCGGATCACTGCATCGGCATCATCTCCGTTCACATGCAGGATGGCGCTGTCGATCGCCTTCCAGGCGCCGGTGCAATAAAGCGAGGTCCTCGCTTCATGCGGCTCGGTGGTGAAGCCGATCTGGTTGTTGACGATCACATGGAGGGTGCCGCCGGTGGTGTAGCCCTCGAGCCCGGAGAGCTGGATCATCTCGGCGATGCTGCCTTGCGCGATCACGCTCGCGTCGGTGTGCAAGATGATGCCGAGGATCTTGCCGGCCCCATCCCCTTCGCGACGCGCGTCCTCCTGGAGAGCGCGGACGCGCCCGAGCACGACCGGGTTCACCGCTTCGAGATGGGAGGGGTTGGGGACGACCGTGATTGAGATTTCACCGGTGGCGGTCGCCACCTTCCCTTCGAATCCGAGGTGATAGGGGACATCGGCCGCAAGCCCGATCGCTCGGGGAAAGGGATGGGCACCCTTGAATTTGGCGATGAGCTCGACGAGAGGTTCGCCGAAGACATTCGCCAGGAGATTGAGCCGCCCCCGGTGCATGGGGCCGATCACGACATGTGTGACGCCTTCGCCCCCGGCCTTCTCGATCAGGCGGTGCAAGAGCGGCGCGAGCGCATCAGCGCCTTCGCCGCCAAAGCGCTTCTTCGTCGGCCATTTGACGGCGAAAAAATTGTCGAACTCCTCGGCCGCGATGAGTTGGCCGAGCGCTGCCCGTCTTGCCGCCGCGGAAGGCGGCTCGGACGCGTTCTCGAAGGCCTCGATGAGCCAGGAGCGAAGCCGCGCATCATCGATATGCGCCGTCTCGATCGCAAGCCTCCCCGCGTAAAGCCGGTGCAGCGCCTCGGCGTCCGGCGCCGGTCTACCTGGCGCATGATCGATCGCCAGCAAAGCCGCGCTCGCGGCTTGCGCCGTCATCGGCACTCCGTTCGGGCTTCGCGAAGCCGCATCCATCAAGCGCAACGGATCGAGATCGGCGAAGTGATGGCCGTGGCGGCGGTAGGCGGCCGCGAGCGCCGCTTCATCGCGAGCGCTCGCCGGTTTTCCGGCATCCTCGGCCCGAGGGGTAGGAGAAATCTCGTCGAGAAGCTGGAAGACGGCGCGCCAACCTGGGTCGAGCGCTTCCGGGTCCTTGCGGAAGAGGGCCTCGAGCCCTTCGAAATATTGCGCGGAGGCGGCTGCAAGGGGAGAAGGGGTTCGGCGCATGGCGAGGGTTCGTCAGGGGGCAGGGAATGATGGTCGAGCTCGGACGCTCGCGCGTGATCGGCACGCGCAGCGCGCTGTCGCTTCCGCGACACGGCTCGATCATCGAGCATGGCGGTTTTCCGCGCGCTTGACAAACTAGGCGCGAGGCCGGCGCCCGCTCCCCCTGCTGGTACCGATGTCCACTGAATGGTTGAGATTGCGGCAAGGCCCACCTCGTCTCTTGACCCTGCGCCTTCGTTCCTTCACGGCCTCCTCGCCTAAGGTGGCAAAGGGAAGCAATGGGGAATGGCGATGGCCGGCGGCGCGCAAGGACACGATCTCACGGCAGGGCTGGCGGGAAAGCGCGCGCTCGTCACGGCTGGTGCCGGCGGGATCGGGCTTGCGATCGCTGAGGCCCTCATTGATCACGGAGCCAGAGTCTTCGTCTGCGACATCTCGGAGCCGGCGCTCGACGCTTTCGTGAACGCCCATCCGAAAGCGGGTTTTGCGAAGGCCGATGTGTCGAGCGAGGCCGACGTCGATCGTCTCTTCATGGCGTTGAAGACAGAGCTCGGCGGCCTCGACGCGCTCGTGAACAATGCAGGCGTCGCCGGGCCGACCGGCGGCGTCGAGGACATCGTCCCCGCCGAATGGCGCCGCTGCATCGATGTCGGCCTCACGGGACAATTCCTCTGCGCGCGGCGCGCCGTGCCCATGCTCAAGGCCGCGGCGGGCGGCTCGATCGTCAACATGTCGTCTGCCGCCGGACGGCACGGCTACGCCTTCCGCACCCCCTATTCAGCCGCGAAATTCGGCGTCATCGGCTTCACGCAAAGCCTCGCCAAGGAGCTTGGCCCCGCCAATATCCGCGTCAACGCGATCCTGCCCGGCATCGTCGAGGGCCCACGCATGGAAGGCGTGATCCGCGACCGCGCCGCTCAGCTTTCGATCTCGGAAACCGAAATGGAAAAGAGATACCTCGAGCGCGTCTCGCTGAGGCGCATGGTGAGCCCGCGCGATGTCGCGGCGATGGTCGCCTTCCTGCTTTCGGATGCCGGCCGCAATATTTCCGGCCAGTCGATCGGTGTCGACGGGAATGTCGAGACGCTTTGAAGAGGAGGGATCATGTCGACCGTCGCCATCATTGGAACCGGATTCATCGGCAGGGCATGGGCGATCAGCTTCGCGCGTGCCGGCCACGATGTCGCGCTCTGGGACGAGGACCGCGCCGCGCCGGATCGGGCGGTCGAATTCATCGCCGATGTGCTTCCGGATCTTGCCGCGAATGATCTCCTCGCAGGTGCGACGCCCGCGGCTCTTTTGCGTCGCTTGCGGATCGAGCGCGACCTCGCCGCTGCGCTCGGCGGCGCCGCGCATGTGCAGGAGAACGCGCCCGAGCGCGTCGATGTGAAGAAGGCCTTGTTCGCCGAGCTCGACCGGCTTGCGCCCAACGATGCGGTCATCGCGAGCTCGACCTCGGCCATCTTGCCGTCGCGCTTCACCGAGGGCCTCGCGGGACGGCATCGCTGCCTCATCATCCACCCGATCAACCCGCCTTACCTCATCCCGGCGGTCGAGATCGTGCCCGCGCCCTGGACGTCACCGGAGGTCGTGAAGCAGGCGCGCGATTTCCTCATCGCAGCCGGCCAGGCGCCGATCGTGATGAAGCGTGAGCTCGACGGCTTCGTCATGAATCGCATGCAAGGTGCGCTTCTCGAAGAGGCCTTCCGCCTCGTCGCCGACGGCTACGCCACGGTCGAGGACATCGACATCGGCATCAAGGAAGGGCTTGCGCTTCGCTGGTCCTTCATGGGCCCATTCGAAACGATCGATCTCAATGCACCCGGCGGCGTGCGCGATTATGCGGAACGCTACCACGGTATCTACAAAATCCTGTTCGCCCAGATGCAGCGGCGGGTCGATTGGGAAGGGCATGTCCTTGACGAGATCGAACAGGCACGACGCATCGAGCTGCCCGCATCGCAGCTCGCCGAGCGCCAACTCTGGCGCGACCGGCGGCTGATGGCGCTTGCCGCCCACAAGCGAAGGGCGGCCCGCGATATCGGCAGCTGAGCGGTATCTTAGAGCACCCTGGCTTTAGATGGAATCGTCGACCTGCTCTAAGCCATTAGTGGAGCATAATCTTTTCGGAAAAATGGGTTCCATTTTTCCGGATCATGCTCTAGGCGCCGCCCTAGCCGTCCGTCATTTCCGGTTGCCGGAGCAAACGCGGGACGGGAGAGGCGAGAATGGTCGCCGCCTGGACGAAAAATCCGCAAGCCGCGATCGCGAGGCAAGCTTCGGCGCCGTAGCTCGCGCCGATGAGGGCGCCGATCGCCGCGCCAAGCGGCCTCGTGCCCCAGGTCGCCATCAAGATCACCGCGGATACCCGGCCGAGCAAGGCGCCGGGAGTCACGGCTTGGCGCAGCGTGGTGGTGCTGATCGTCCACAACACCGGTCCCGCGCCGATCAGGAAAAAGCTCAAGCCCGCGAGTGCGACCGAGGGCACCCAGATCGTGAGCAGCATGGCGAGAGCCGAGCAAACGCCGGCGATCGGGCCGATCGCGATCATCGCGCCGAAGGTGATGGATTTCGCAAGACGGGAAGCGATAAGCGCGCCCGCCACCATGCCGACGCCGTAAGCCGCGAGCGTCGCGCCGACGCTCGTCGGCGAGAGAGTGAGCTTCTCGACCGCGTAAGGCACGTAGATCGCCTGCATGATCAGGAAGGAGGTGTTGAAGAACACGGCCGTCAATAGAACAGGCCTCAGCAGGCGATGGGTGAAGAGAAAGCGCGCTCCTTGCTCGAGGTCGCGGCCGATGTGGCGCGGCGGCAAGGCCGGACGTGGCGGCTCGGAGAGGCCAAGAAGCAAGATCACGGCGTAGCCGGAGAACGCCGCCGCGAGACCGAAGGCCGGAGCCGCGCCGATCCAACCGACGAGGGCGCCTCCAAGGGCGGGTCCTGCCGCGAAGGCGATGCTGCGCGCGAGCTCGAGGCGCCTGTTCGCCGCTCCGAGCGCCTGGGCTCCGACCATGGCTGGCACAAGCGAGGGAGCCGCGACGCTATAGGCAACCGTGCCCGAGGCGCCGATGAAGCCGAGAAGCGCAAGGAGCGGAAGCGTCAGCAATCCGGTGAAGGCGAGAAAAAGCACCGCCAGGAGGGAGAGCGCGCGCACCCCCTCGGCAAATGCCATCAGGTCGCGGCGGGAGGTGCGGTCGGCGAGAAGGCCCGCCGGGATCGCGAAGAGGAGGAAGGGCAGGGTTTGGGCCGTCTGCAACAGGCCTGTTTCACCCGCGCCCGCGCCGAATGCGAACACGGCGACGATGGGGGCCGCCGCGAGCCCGATCTGCTCGGCGGATTGCGCGAGGAGATTCGATGCGACGAGGCGATTGAAGCCTCCCGGAAGCGAGATCGCGGAAGGGGAAGGCAAGACATTGGCATCGGTCGAAGACGACATCGCGCGGCTCCCATTGCCCATTTCGGCGGCGCGTCTCGCAGACCGCCTTTGCGATGCCTATCTGTGGGCTTGGCATGAAAGCCGCGCTCCGCTTGTTGCCCGGCAATTCGAATTTGTGGAAGCTTCTGCGCAAGGCTTGCGGCGGGCGTGTTCGAAACCCAATAAATTGCCGCGCAAGAGGCGGAGTGCGGCAGTGGGAAGCGGTGTCTAGATCAGGGTCGAACATCAATGCAAAACCGGAGGCCTCTCATGCACGCCTTGCTGACAAGCCCTCAAAGCCGCATGCCTTCGCGGCCCTCGCGCTTTCCGAATGACGAGGCGCGTTGGGCGGCGGTTCGCCGCCGCGACCCCGATGCCGAAGGCGAGTTCGTCTTCGCCGTCTCCACCACCGGCGTCTATTGCCGTTCCTCTTGCGCGGCACGTCCGGCGCGGCGCGAGAATGTGAGCTTCTACGCCACGACTCTCGATGCGGAGGCCGCCGGATACCGCCCTTGCAAGCGCTGTCGTCCCGATCTTCCCTCGCGCGCCGAGCGCGAAGCGGAGCTCGTTGCGCAGGCCTGCCGGCGGATCGAAGCCGCGGAGGAGGTGCCCGCGCTCGCCACGCTCGCCGAAAAGGCGGGTTTGAGCCCGCATCATTTCCATCGCGTCTTCAAGCGCGTCACGGGGGTGACGCCAAAGGCCTATGCGGCCGCGCATCGCCAAAGCCTCGTGCAGGCCAATCTCGCTGCGGGATCGGGCGTGACCGAGACGATCTACGCCTCCGGCTTCAACTCCTCAGGCCGCTTCTACGAGGCGGTGTCCGGCATGCTCGGCATGACGCCCTCCGCCTATCGCAAGGGCGGTGAGGGTGAGGAGATCTGCCACGCCATCGGGCGCTCCTCGCTCGGCTGCGTGCTTGTCGCGGCGACGCGGCGTGGGGTGTGCTCCATCCTGATGGGGGATGATCCGGCAGCGCTTCGCGCCGATCTCAAAGCGCGTTTCCCGAAGGCGAAGCTCGTCGACCCGACACCTGGCTTTGCCGAGCTCGTCGCCGAGGTGGTGCGCTACGTCGACGATCCCGGTCGGGCGGAAGGGCTCAACCTGCCGCTCGACATCCGCGGCACGACCTTCCAACGGCGCGTCTGGGAAGCGCTGCGCGCCATTCCAGCGGGTGAGACGGCAAGCTACGGCGAGATCGCCCAGCGCGTCGGCAGCCCACATGCGGTGCGCGCCGTGGCGAGCGCTTGCGCCGCCAACAAGATCGCGGTCGCCATTCCTTGCCATCGCGTCATCGCGGCCGATGGCGGGCTGGCGGGGTATCGCTGGGGTGTCGAGCGCAAGCGCCGCCTGCTCGAGCGGGAGCGCGGCTGATGTCGGCAAGCGAAGCCCGCGTGTTCCGGGGCGGCCTGCCGGAGGCGCGGCCGCCCGGCGCCGCATCGCGGTCGGCCCACACCCTGGCCTCATGCCTCGGTGGCATGGATTGGGAGCGCGTCGGCGCCGAGCTCGACAGCTTCGGCGCCGTCACCACCGGCGTCCTTCTGACTCCTGAGGAATGCATCGGCATCGCCTCTCGTTACGCCCAGGAGGAAGGCTTCCGCAGCCGCGTCGTGATGAGCCGGCACGGCTTCGGGCGTGGCGAATATAAATATTACGCCTATGCGCTCCCTGATCTCATCGCCGAATTACGAACGGCGCTTTATCCGCCGCTTGCCGCCATCGCCAATCGCTGGGAGGAGGCGCTCGGCCGGCGAGGCGACTATCCGCACGACCATGCGGCCTATCTCGACCGCTGCCATGCGGCCGGCCAGAGGCGGCCGACGCCGCTCCTCTTGCGCTACGGAACCGGCGATTACAATTGCCTGCATCAGGATCTTTACGGCGCGCTCGCCTTTCCGCTGCAGATCGCCTTTCTCTTGAGCGCGCCGGGCGAGCATTTCACCGGCGGCGAGTTCGTGCTCACGGAGCAGCGCCCGCGCATGCAGTCGCGCGCCGAGGTCGTTTCCTTGCGTCAAGGGGAGGGCGTCATTTTCGCCGTCAATCAGCGTCCCGTGCAAGGAGGGCGCGGCGTCTACCGCGTCACCATGCGCCATGGCGTGAGCCGGCTTCGCTCCGGCGAGCGTTTCACGCTCGGCATCATCTTTCACGACGCCGCGTGAGCCTTCGCGCCTCGGAACATGCCCGCCCGTTCACGATCTCGAGCGAGCCGCTTTGCGGGAGGGGTGGAGCTCGGCTAATTAGGATCGCCGCGCTCGTTGGCGGCGATCCATTTGGTCGAGCCGTGTTACCCTGATCGCCAAAATGCTAAGGATCAAGATCAGGGGCTGAGGCGGTTTGATTCCCCAGGCGGGCGAAAGACGAGGTGGCATGACGCCGATCATCGAAACCGACGTGCTGATCGTCGGCGGGGGCCCGGTCGGATTGACGCTCGCCATGGATCTCGCGCAACGCGGCATCGAGGTCACGGTGCTCGAGCTGCGCGGGCGCGGCGAGCCGCCGAGCGTCAAGTGCAACCATGTCGCCGCGCGCTCGATGGAGCTCTTCCGCCGGCTCGGCGTAGCGCGAAAGCTGCGCGACGCGGGCTTGCCAGCCGATTACCCAAACGATGTCTCATACCGCACGACGATGCTCGGACGGGAGCTCACGCGCATCAAGATCCCTTGCCGCCGTGACCGCTATACGGCGAAAGGCGGCCCGGACACCTGGTGGCCGACGCCCGAGCCGCCGCACAGGATCAACCAGATCTTCTTGGAGCCCATACTTTTCGAGCACGCGGCCTCGCTTGAGCGCGTCACCTTGCGCAATCGCGTGGAATTTGCGGGCTTCACGCAAGACGAGGCGAGCGTCACGGCAGCGGCGCGCGCGCTCGATACGGGCGAGGCGCTGACCTTCAAGGCGCGATTTCTTGTCGGATGCGACGGTGGCAAATCGCCGACGCGGCGCGGCATCGGCGCGAAGCTCCTCGGCGATCCGGTCGTGCAGCGCGTGCAATCGAGCTATATTCGCGCGCTTAAGCTCTTGTCGCTCCAGGAAGGGCCACGCGCCTGGGTGAACTTCTCGCTCAACCCGCGCCGCAGCGGCAGCGTCTATGCGATCGACGGGCGCGAGACCTTTCTCATCCACAATTACCTGCGCGAGGAGGAAGCCGATTTCGAGAGCGTCGATCGAGATTGGGCGATCCGCGCCATCCTCGGAGTCGGTGTGGATTTCGACTACGAGATCATCTCCAAGGAAGATTGGTTCGGGCGCCGGCTCGTGGCTGACAAATTCCGGGAGGGACGCGTCTTCCTTTGCGGAGATTCGGCGCATCTGTGGGTGCCATACGCCGGCTACGGCATGAACGCCGGCCTTGCGGACGCGGCCAATCTCGCTTGGCTCCTCGCGGCTGCGCTCAACGGCTGGGGCGCGCCCGGCATTCTCGATGCTTACGTCCGCGAGCGGCAGCCGATCACCGAGCAAGTGTCGCATTTCGCCATGAACCACGCCCATGCGATGGCGAAGCAGCGCGGCGCCGTTCCAAAGGAGATCGAGGACGATACGCCGGAAGGCGAGGCGGCGCGCCTGAAGCTCGGCCGCCTCGCTTATGATTTGAACGTCCAGCAATATTGCTGCGGCGGGCTCAATTTCGGCTACTACTACGACAACTCCCCCATCATCGCTTATGACGGCGAGAAGCAGCCCGGATATTCGATGGCTGATTTCACCCCCTCGACCGTGCCGGGCTGCCGCACGCCCCATATCCGCCTCGCGGGCGGCACCTCGCTTTACGATGCGATGGGTCCGGAATACACGCTTCTGCGACGCGATCGAGGCGTCGCGGTCGAGCCGCTTCTCGAAGCCGCAGCCGCTCGCCTTGTGCCGTTGAAGCTTCTCGATCTCGTCTGCGATGAGGCAGCGTCGGTCTACAAGCAAGCGCTCGTGCTCTCGCGCCCGGACCAGCATGTCGCCTGGCGAGGCGATCATGTTCCGGCGGATCCCTTGGCGCTCATCGATCTCGTGCGCGGCGTCGTGCCGCGATGAGGAGGTTCCCCCCATGTTGACGCCAGAGGCGATTAGCGGCGCCGCGAAGAAGCTCGACCACGCCGAGAAGACGCGCACGCAAATCCGCCAATTGTCGATCGAGCATCCCGGCATGACGCTCGCCGAGGCTTACGCGATCCAGAGCGCCTGGGTCGAGCACAAGATCGCCGAGGGGAGGGTGGTTCGCGGCCATAAGATCGGCCTCACCTCGAAAGCGATGCAATCGGCCCTCGGCATCGACGAGCCCGATTCCGGCATCCTCTTCGACGACATGTTCTTCGTCGACGGTGGCGAGGTGCCGAGCGAGCGTTTCATCGCGACGCGGATCGAGGCCGAGCTCGCCTTCGTGATGAAGTCGCGGCTCGCGGGAAAGAATTGCACGATCTTCGATGTCCTCAACGCCACCGATTTCGTCGTCCCGGCGCTCGAGATCCTCGACACGCGCATCGAGCGCGTCGACGCGACGACCAAGGCCACGCGCAAGATCGTCGACACCATCGCGGACAATGCCGCTAATGCCGGCATCGTCACCGGCGGCAGGCCATTTCGTCCGCTCGATGCAGATATGCGTTGGATCGGTGCGCTCTGTTATCGCAACGGCGTCATCGAGGAGACGGGGCTCGCGGCAGGCGTGCTCAACCATCCCGCAAATGGCATCGCCTGGCTCGTGCGAAAGCTCGCCGCGCTTGACCTTGCGCTCGAGCCCGGCGAGATCGTGCTCTCGGGCTCGTTCATCAGGCCGATCGAGGCGAGAAAGGGCGACACGATCCAGGCCGATTACGGCGCTTACGGCATGGTGAGTTGTCATTTCGCCTGAGCCTTATCCCGATCGCAATCCCTCGGAGCCAAGTTGATGTCCAAGCATGGTCGCCTCGCCACGTTCTCGGCCACCGGCAAGCCGGGCTACGGCCTCGTGACGGAAAAGGGCGTTGTCGATCTTTCTTCGCGCATGAGCAGTCGTTTTCCCACGCTGAAGGACGCAATCGTGGCGGGCGCCTTGCGGAGCCTTGTCGAGGAAGGGGCCAGCCTTTCGCCCGATCACGGTTTCGACGCCGTCGCCTTTCAGCCACCGGTCCCGAGGCCGGAGAAGATCATCTGCGTCGGCGTCAATTATCCGGACCGCAACGCGGAATACAAGGACGGCCAGGCGCCGGCGCCTTACCCGAGCCTGTTCCTGCGCACCGAGCGTTCCTTCGTCGGGCACGGCGCGCCGCTCGTGCGGCCGCGCGCCTCCTCTCAGCTCGACTACGAAGGCGAGCTCGTGCTCGTCATCGGCAAAGCCGGTCGGCACATTGCCGAGAAGGACGCGCTCGATCACGTTGCGGCGCTCACGCTTTGCAACGAGGGCACGCTTCGCGACTGGGTGCGCCATGCGAAATTCAACGTCACCCAGGGCAAGAATTTCGAGTCGAGCGGCAGCCTCGGGCCTTGGCTCGTGCCTTATGTCGACGAGGCGCAGATCGCCGATATTCGGCTTACGACCCGCGTCAACGGCGAGCTTCGCCAGGATGACCGGACCTCCCGCCTCATCTTCGGCTTTCGCTACCTCATCGCCTATCTCTCGACCTTCACCACGCTCGTGCCGGGCGACATCATCGTCACCGGCACGCCGACCGGAGCGGGCGCGAGGCTCGATCCGCCCCGCTATCTCAAGCCCGGCGACGTGATCGAGGTCGAAGTCGAGGGCGTCGGCCTCTTGCGCAACGGCGTCGTGGATGAGGCGGGATGAGGCGCGCGGATAAAAGGTTCGCGCCTGACCGCCTTGAACCGAAGGCCTTCGCCACGCTATTCACGCATCGAATTTTCGAGCTCAATCCATGATGTCAACGATCGATCTCCTCTCCGCTCGCCGTTCCGTGGGGCCGAACTTCCTCGGCGAGCCGGGACCTACCGCGTCCGAGCTCGAGACGCTTTTGCGGATCGCCTCGCGCGTTCCCGACCATGGCAAGCTTGCGCCCTGGCGCTTCATCGTCTTCGAGGGAGAGGCGCGCGCAAAGGCGGGCGAGGTGATCGCGGAAGCCTTCGCCAAGGCCAACCCCGATGCCGATGCTAACCGTGTCGCGGCCGAGCGCAACCGCCTCGCGCGCGCTCCGCTCGTCATTGGCGTGGTGAGCCGCGCCGCCTCCCATCCGAAGATCCCGGATTGGGAGCAGGTGCTTTCGGCGGGCGCCGTGTGCATGAATCTCGTGACCGGCGCGCATGCGCAAGGCTTCTCCGCTTCCTGGCTCACGGAATGGTATGCCTATGATCGGCGCGTGCTCGCCGCCTTCGGGCTTTCGCCGCAGGAACGCATGGCCGGCTTCGTGCATATCGGCACGCCGATCTCCGCCTCGCCCGAGCGGCCGCGCCCGAAGCTTGACGAGATCGTCTCCCGCTTCGCATAGAGCGGCCTCACGAGCGCCCGCGCAAACGATAGGAAGACGCCCTTGTTCTACCGCACCGACAAGAACGACCACGGCCTGCCGCACAATCCGTTCAAGGCGATCGTGGCGCCACGCCCGATCGGCTGGGTCACGGCGATGAGCCGCAAGGGGGAGATCAATCTCTCGCCCTATTCCTATTTCAACGCCGTCGGCGATCGACCGCCGATCGTTGTCTTCTCGTCGGACGGCATGAAGGATGCCGCAAGCTTCGTCGAGGAAACCGGCGAGTTCGTCTGCAACTTCGTGACTTACGAGCTGCGCGAAAAGATGAACCTGACCTCAGCCTCCTTGCCGCGCGGGCAAAATGAGATGGCCTTCGCAGGCTTGACCCCGGCGCCATCCGTCCTCGTCAAGCCGCCGCGCGTCGCCGAGGCTCCGACCGCCCTCGAATGCAAGCTCTTGCAGATCGTGCCCTTGCGACCGCTCAGCGGCGCGCCCGCCACGAACCACCTCGTGATCGGGCAAGTGGTCGGTGTCCATATCGACGAGAAATTTCTCAAAGACGGGCGGTTCGACACGCTTGGCGCCCATCCGATCATGCGCCTTGGCTATCACGATTACGCGGTCGCGACCGAAGGCTTCACCATGGTCCGGCCGGGCCGGTGAGGGCGCGGCTTATCCCACCCCAGCCGCCTTCGCGGCTTCGAGAAGGCGCTCAGCCCGCTTGATATGCGGGCGGTCGATCATCTCCCCGTCCAAGCCGAGCACGCCGGCGCCGGGATTTGCACGAAAAGCCTCGATGATCGCACGCGCCCGCGCGATCGCCTCGGCCGAGGGGGTGAAGGCCTCGTTGATCGTCGCGACCTGGTCGGGATGAATAGCGAGCTTGCCGCCAAAGCCGTCGCGACGGGCCGCCGCGCATTCGGACGCAAGCCCGGCGAGGTCGCGGAAGTTCACGAACACGGTGTCGATGGGTGCGACCTCGGCGGCCGTGGCGGCGAAAAGCGCCAGCGCTCGCGCCAACCGGTAAGGGTCGGTATAGGCGCCGTCGTTGAGTCGGTTCGTCGAGGCCCCGACATCGGCCGAAAGATCTTCCGCCCCCCAGGTGAGGGCGGAAAGGCGCCGGCTCGCCCCCGCGTAGCTTCCCATGTTGAAGAGCGCCGCGGCGCTTTCGGTCGCGATCGGCAGGATGGCGATCTCGCCGTCCGGCAGATCGCTCTCGGCCTCGCGCACCGCGAGCTTCGTCGACAATTGCATGACATCCTGGCCGCCTCGGGATTTCGGCAGCATGATGCCGTCGGGCCGCGCGGGGGTGACGGTGTCGAGATCGGCCTCGAGCAAGCCTGAACCGAGCGGGTTGACCCGCACATAGATGCGCGGGCGCGTCTTCTTCCTGCGCGCCTCGTGGATCGCGTCGCGCACCGTCTTGCGCGCGCCCTCCTTGTTGGCGGGCGCGACCGAATCCTCGAGGTCGAGGATCAGCGCGTCGGCGCGCGATGCGAGCGCTTTCGCGAATTTCCTCTCGCTGTCGCCGGGCACGAAGAGCAGGGAACGCATGGCCGCGTCGGCTCCTTTTCGAGGTTAACGATTGCGGCCTTACAGGCCGCCGCAGGCTTCCATGGGCCAGGAGAGCCGCCCAAGGCAAGCGCGCGGGGCCGAATGGCGTCGTCGGCAGGCGAGATGCATTGAAAAGAAATGGACAAGCATTCTCATGCCTTGGGATCAAATCACGAAATTTTAGTAAGGGGAATAAGTATTAAAGATCGAGACCAATCCAAAACATTTAAAATCGATGCCAGATCAATTGACGCGATGACTCTCTGGATCAACCCTCTTCGTTTCAAATTGAAACGAACATTAAGGATTTATCAACCATGAATATTAAATAATTTGCGCTGATCACCATTGATTCTTTTTGAACGGGAGAATCTCGATGCCGCTGGAAAGCCGACCACAGGGCATTCGACGGATCGTCGCACGGCCTCAGGCGAGCGCTGACGCGGAGCCGAGGGACCTCGCCGAAGACCTCGACAACGTCATGCGCTTGATCCAAACGCCCAAGCCCCAACCCGCGGCGGCGCCTCTGTTGGCGAGCGATCCTTCCCATCTCAACGCGGCGCTCGAGATGATCAAGCGCGCGGCGCAAGCCATGGATGCGATGGAGGACCATGCGCACGTGGTGCAGGCGAAGGCGCAAGAGCTTGCCGAACGCGCGCATTACGACGTGCGCTCGGCGCGCCAACAGATCGCGGCGCTCGAGCAGCGCCTGTCGGAACGCGAAGCGGAAGTCGAGGAGCTCGAGGCCCGGCTCGCCGAAGCGGAAGAGCGGGCACAAGCGGCGAATGAATGGCTCGAGCGTTTCCAGGAAACGATCAACGCGGCCTTCGCCACGCGCCATCAAGCGGTGCCGGGAGAGGGCAGGGGCCAGCTCCGGACCGTGGTTGGCTGATCCGCGCCTTCGCGAAGCGCCACGCGCAAGGGCGTTGAGCGGCCTTAAGCTTGCCGAGGCCTTACCGGAACGGCATGCTGCCTTGCGTCATGCGCCAATTCCTGCATCGGCTCTCCGTTTCGACGCGCGGGCGCGGCCTCGTCGAGGTCACGGCTCCGATCGCCAAATGGGTCGGCGGGCAAAATATCGTCACGGGGCTCCTCACGGTCTTCTGCCGGCACACATCGGCCTCGCTCCTCATTCAGGAGAATGCCGATCCCGATGTCCGGGCCGATCTCGAAGCCTTCTTCGGAAAGCTCGTTCCGGAAGGGCCGGGAATCTATCGCCATGAAAGCGAGGGGGAGGATGACATGCCCTCTCACATCAAAGCGGCTTTGACGAATACGCAACTCTCGATCCCTGTTGCCGATCGAGGCCTCGCGCTTGGCACCTGGCAAGGCATCTACCTTTTCGAGCATCGCGACGCGCCGCATCGGCGCGAGCTCACGCTTCACCTTCTGGGTGAGGGCTGAGCGGCGTCTTCCTGGCGCGCGGGCCACTTTTCCGCCGTTTACGTCGCCGCATGTCTTGCGATAGCTTGACCGGCGATTTCGCGGCCGTCCCATCGCCGGCCGCTGCCGTTCACCGGAGGTTGCCATGCCTTTCACCCGTCGCGGCCTTTCGGCCGGCGCGTTCGCCGCGCTGAGCCTTGGCCTTTTGGCCTTCGGCGCCAAGGCCGATCCGATCCATATCGGCATCGCCCAATGGGGTCGCCATCCGCAGCTCGACGCGGTGAACACGAATTTCCGCGCCGAGCTCGCAGCGCTTGGCTTCGTCGAGGGGAAGGAGGTTGTCTACGATTGGGAGGTCGCGAATTTCGACGCTTCCATCCTGCCGCAAATCCTCAACAAGCTGAAATCCGCAAGCCCGAAGCTGATCATGACCATCTCGACGCCTGTCGCGCAATCGGCGAAGCAAACGCTGAAAGGCGCCGGCATTCCGATCGTCTTTGCTGCCATCACCGATCCGATCAAGGCAAAGCTCGTCACGGATTGGGAGCATGGGGCCGAGGACATGACGGGATCGTCGGACCAGCAGAACGCGGGCTCGATCATCGAATTCACGAAGAAGCTGATGCCGGGCATCAAGAAGCTCGGCGTGCTCTACAATCCCGGCGAGGACAACAACCTCTCCGTGCTCGAGCGCTTGAAGGGCGCGGCACAGCCGGCCGGCATCGAGATCGTCGAGGCCGGATGCGACAACGCCGCCGACATTCCGATCCGCGTCGCCGCGCTCAAAGGGCGCGCCGATGCGGTCTTCGTGCCGACCGGCGGGATGATGCAGCCCGCGATCCCCGCGATCTCGGCGGCGGCCGCCCAGATCTCGCTTCCTGTCTTGAACTCCACCGCGGTCGCGGCGCGCGACGGTCTCGTGCTCGCGGGATATGAGGTGAATTACGACGAGGTCGGCCGCGTCGCGGGCGACATCGCGGCGAAGATCCTCAAAGGCGCGAAGCCCGCCGATATTCCCCCCGTTCGCGTCGGCAAGGATGATTTCAAGGTCGTCATCAGCGCCAAGGAGCTCAAGAAGCTCGGCATGACCTTGCCGCCCGCGCTCGCCGATTGCCATTGCGTGGTCGAGTGAGGCAGTCGCGCGGCTTTCCTTCGCGCTCGTCGCAAGGAAAGGTGAGGGTGGTCTCGAGCGAACCGGCAGCCCCGTCGTGAGCGAGCCGCGTCCCATGCTCGCGGTGAACGGCTTGCGCAAGCAGTTCTTCCCCGGCACGCCGAATGCCCGCCTCGCTCTCGACGGCGTTTCGCTTTCGCTCGAACCTGGCTGCTTCTGCGTCGTGATCGGCTCGAACGGTGCGGGAAAATCGACGCTGCTCAACGCCGTCGCCGGGCAATTCCTCGTCGGGCCAGGCGAGATCGTCCTCGACGGCGAGGACATCGGGCGCGAGCCGCTGCACAAGCGCGCCCGCCATATCGCGCGCGTCTTCCAGGACCCGATGACGGGCACCGCGCCCGGCATGAGCGTCGAGGAAAACCTCCTGCTCGCGGCCTTGCGCGCCGGCAAGCGTCGGCTTCGCTTCGGTCTCTCGGCGGCGCGACGCGCTCATTGGCGCGAGCGCCTCGCGCTTCTCGGGCTTGGTCTCGAGAACCGCCTCTGCGACCGCATCGAGACCTTGTCGGGCGGCCAGCGTCAGGCGGTGGCGCTCGTCATGGCCGTGCTCTCGGCGCCGAAGCTTCTGCTCCTCGACGAGCATATGGCGGCGCTCGATCCGGTCACCGCCGCCCTCGTGCTGCAAGCGACGGCCCGCGTCGTCGAGGAGGCGCGCCTCACCACCTTGATGGTGACGCACAACATGCGCCATGCGCTCGACCTCGGCGACCGCCTGGTGATGATGGATCAAGGCCGCGTGCGGCTCTCCTTGACGCGCGCGGAGAAAGCGGGGCTTTCGGTCGAGGACCTCGTCCAGCGCTTCCGCGAAAAGGACGATCGCGTGCTCTTGGCTTCGTGAATTCTTGGTTTCGTGAATTCTTGAATCATGGACATCGTCAGAAGCTTCATCGAGCTCATCCCCGTGACTCTGGCGCAGAGCCTGATCTACGCCTTCGTTGCGCTCGCCGTGATGATCCCGTTCCGCCTCCTCAACTTCCCCGATCTTTCCTGCGAGGGCACCTTCCCGCTCGGTGGCTGCGTCTGCGGCGCGCTCCTGGCGATGGGTTATCAGCCGCTCACCGCGATGGCGGCGGGCGTCGCCTCCGGCTTCATCGCGGGTTCGGCGGTCGCGATGATCGCGCTTCGCTTCCGCATCTCGTCGCTGCTTGCCGGCATCATCGTCATCACCATGCTCTACAGCGTCAATCTGAGGGTGATGGGCCGCTCGAACATCGCGCTCTTCACCTATCCGACGATCTTCGACCTCATGCACCCCGGCCTCAATGAGAGCCTTCCCGGAAAGATCGCGCTTCTCGGCGCCGTCGTCGCGCTCGTGCTCGGCCTCCTCTTCGCCTTCATGAGGACGGAGAAGGGCATCGCGCTTCGCGCGGTGGGCGCCAATCTCGACATGGCGCAGGCGCAAGGCATCAGCGTCTGGTGGACCACCGTCGCAGGGGTCGGGCTTGCCGCATCCTTCTCGGCCTTCGCCGGCACGGTGCTGGTGCAATCGCAAGGCTTCTCGGACGTGAACATCGGCTTCGGCGTCGTCATCAACGGCCTTGCCTCGCTCATCATCGGCGAGCTTCTCGTCGGCCGGCAGACGGTCGCGCGCCAGCTTCTCGCGCCCGTCGTCGGCGCCATCGCCTATTACCAGGTCATCTCGGTCTGCCTCGCGCTCGGCCTCGTGCCTTCCGATCTCAAATTCGCCTCCGGCCTCCTCGTGCTCGCCATGCTCGCCGCGCCGATGCTCTTCGGCAAGGAGCGCGTGATGGCGCGCGAGAAGGTGAGCTGAAGGTCACGCTCGGCTTGGGCGTATTCGCTTCGTCATGACCGGGCTTGGCCCGGTCATCCACGCCTCACCTCCATGCGCGAAGGCGCAGAAGGCGTGGATGGCCGTGCCGAGCACGGCTATGACGGAAAGGGTCGCCACGACTATGCCGATGAAGCTCTCTATCCGACCGCTACTCGCCACTCGCTACTCGCCCTTCACTCCATCAACTGATCGAGGCCGCGCCTGAGGCCGACCTTGTCGCGCACGCGCCGGATCGCGAGAAGCGTGCCCGCCACATAGGGTTCGGCCGAGGAGCCCGCGTCGTGGCGGATGAGCAGACGCTCATCGGGCGCACCGAACACGGCTTCGCAGGAAAGCACGAACCCCGGCATGCGCATGGAATGCACCTGCACCTCGCCGATCGTCGCGCCGCGCGTTTCCTTGGGGCCGGTGAGCTCGGAAACCGGCTTCGAGGTCGCGGGACGGCGCGCCGCCGAAAGGCGCTCGGCGAGCTCGCGCGCGGTGCCGGACGGCACATCGGGCTTGCCGGCGCTCGCGTAATCGACGACCTCGACATCGGAGACGTATTTAGCCGCCATCACCGCGAATTTCGCGAGCAAGGTCGCGGTGATCGAGTAATTGCCGGCCGCGAACACGCCCACCCCCTTCGCCTTCGCGGCCGAATCGATCTCGGCATAATCCTTGGCCGACAGCCCCGAGGTGCCGACCACGAAGGCGACGCCCTTGCCGATGGTCGCGAGCGCATGCTGCTTCACGACATTCGGCTTGGTGTAATCGACGACGACATCGCAAGGCTTCATCAGCGCGTCCTCGAGCGAGGAGGAGATGGGAAGGCCGATGGGCTTGAGCCCTGCCGCCGCGCCCGCGTCCTGGCCTGCTGATGTGCGTGCCACGGCGCCGACGAGCTGCATGTCGCTTGCCGCGAGCACGCCCTTCACGAGCGCGCTTCCCGTCCAGCCGGTCGCGCCGGCGATGATGACGCGGATCGCCATCCTCAGCCCTCCACGTCGAAGCTGACGCCTTGAGCGAGCGGCAAGGCGGATGAGAAATTCACCGTGTTGGTGGCGCGCCGCATATAGGATTTCCAGGCGTCGGAACCCGCTTCCCGCCCGCCGCCCGTCTCCTTCTCGCCCCCGAAAGCCCCGCCGATCTCGGCGCCCGAGGGGCCGATGTTCACATTGGCGATGCCGCAATCGGAGCCCGCGGCCGACATGAAGCGCTCGGCCTCGCGCAGGTCGGTGGTGAAGATCGAGGAGGAGAGGCCCGCGCCCACATCGTTATGGATGGCGATCGCCTCGTCGAGCTCGCGATAGCGCACCGTGTAGAGGATAGGCGCGAAGGTCTCGCGCGGCATGGGGCCGGTTTGCGACGGCATCTCGACGAGCGCCGGATGCACATAGGCCGCCTCGGGGAAACGATCGGCGAGCGCGCGCCCGCCGCCATGCACGCGCCCGCCGGTCGAGCGCGCCTCGGAAAGCGCGTGCTCCATGCCGTTCAGCGCCGGATCGTCGATGAGCGGGCCGACTAGCACGCCGGGCTCGCGCGGATCGCCGATGCGCACGCCGGAATAAGCCTTCTTCAAGCGCGCCACGAGCTTGTCATGCACGCTCTCATGCACGATGAGGCGTCGCAAGCTGGTGCAGCGCTGCCCCGCCGTGCCGATGGCCGCGAACGCGATGGCGCGCAAGGCGAGGTCGAGATCGGCCGAGGGCGTCACGATGGCCGCATTGTTGCCGCCGAGCTCGAGGATGGAGCGCGCGAAGCGCCGCGCGAGGCGCGGCGCCGCGGCCCGGCCCATGGCGGTCGAGCCCGTCGCCGAGACGAGCGCCACGCGCTCGTCGTCGATCAGCGCCTCGCCCACCGCGCGTCCGCCGATGAGCACCTCGCACAAGCCGTGCGGAATCCCGCCGAAACGCTTGCCGGCGCGCTCGACGAGCGCCTTGACGGCGAGCGCCGTGAGCGGCGTCTTCTCCGAGGGCTTCCACACGACAGGATTGCCGCAGACGAAGGCGAGCGCCGCGTTCCACGACCAGACCGCGACCGGGAAATTGAAGGCGGTGATGACGCCGCACACGCCGATCGGGTGCCAGGTTTCCATCATGCGGTGGCCCGGCCGCTCAGTCGAGACGGTGAGGCCGTGCAATTGGCGCGAGAGGCCGACGGCGAAATCGCAGATGTCGATCATCTCCTGCACCTCGCCTTGCCCCTCGGAGACGATCTTGCCCGTCTCGATGGTGACGAGGCGGCCGAGATCGGCCTTGGCGGCTCGCAGCTCCTCGCCGAGGAGGCGCACGAGCTCACCGCGGCGGGGCGCCGGCACCTCGCGCCATTCGAGGAAGGCTTTCGCCGCGCGCGCGATCGCTGCCTCCACATCGGGGGGCGCGGATTCGGCAAGATGCCCGATCACCTCCCCGGTGATCGGGGAGCGGCAGGCGAGCCCGTGCGCCACGAAGGTGGAAGCCGGAACACCGAGCCGCGTGAGAATGGTGCGCGCTTCCTCGGCGGGCGTCGTGAGGATGGCATTGAGCTCATTGGCGAGGGGGTTCGACATCATGGCCTCGAGGGGATTGACGGCTGTGCGAACAGCGATCGGTTGGGCGTTTCGCGCCTTTGCGTTTTGCGCTCCTCGACACTAAAGGCAGAATACGCAAACGTTCAACTGGTGGCGTAGCCTTGACGAGGGATCTTGAGCATTCGTGGCTCGAGGAAGAGGGAAGGAAGGCGTGGGTGACCGGACTGATCCTCGGAACGAGTCCGAGGACGGTCATGACGGATACGGAGGTGCCCTTTCCGTCATGGCCGGGCGTCGACCCGGCCATCTACGCCTTTGATATCGCGCGAGACTTATAGCAGGCCGGGCATGACTTCGCACGGGCCGTTCGGAGGCAGGATGGAAGCGTTCGATGTGGTGATCGCGGGCGGCGCGGTGATGGGTTCCTCGACCGCCTATCACCTTCTTGCCGACCCGGCCTTCAAGGGCTCCGTCCTCGTGGTCGAGAAGGACATGACCTATCAGCGGTGCGCCTCCGCGCTTTCGCTCGCCTCGATCCGCCAGCAATTCTCCTCGCTCGTGAACATCCGCGTCTCGCTTTACGGCATCTCCTTCCTGAAGCGCGCCGGCGAGGTTCTCGCGGTCGATGGCGAGCGGCCGCAGATCACCTTTCACGAGGGCGGCTACCTTTATCTCGCGAGCGAGGAGGGCCGCGCGATCCTCACCGAGAACCAGGAGCTGCAGGCGAGCGAAGGCGCCGATATTCTTCTGCTCGATCGCGCCGCGCTTGCCGAACGCTTTCCCTGGCTCAACCTCGAGGGAATCGCTCTCGGCACCTGGGGGCGAAGCGGGGAAGGCTGGTTCGACGGCTGGGGCCTGCTTCAGGCCTTTCGCCGCAAGGCGCGCGCGCTCGGCGCCGTCTATCGCGAAGGCAAGGTGACGGGCGTCGAGCGCGAGGGCGATCGCGTCACCGCGGTCACGCTCGCGGACGGCTCGCGCATCGCTTGTGGCACCTTCGTCGATTGCGCCGGCGCCTCCGGCGGGCGCGAGGTTGCCGCGCTCGTCGGCGCCAAGCTCCCGGTGCATCAAAAGAAGCGCTTCGTCTTCAGCTTCAGCTGCCGTGACGAGGTGGCATCCTGCCCGCTCCTCATCGACACGACCGGTGTCTACACCCGCCCCGAAGGCAAGCCGACGCGCGAGGGCCAGATGTATCTTTGCGGCGCCTCCCCGCCGCCCGAGACCGACCCCGATTGCGATGATTTCGAGGTCGATTTCTCCTTTTTCGAGGAAACGGTCTGGCCGGCGCTCGCGCACCGCGTGCCGGCCTTCGAGCGCATCAAGCCCGGCCGCGCCTATGCGGGCCATTACGACTTGAACCTTCTCGACCATAACGCCATCGTCGGGCGTTTCGGCCAGGCGCCGAACGCCTATGTGGCGCTCGGCTTCTCGGGCCACGGCATGCAGCAATCGCCGGCGGTCGGGCGCGGGCTTTCCGAGCTCATCGTGCACGGCGGCTTCAAGACGCTCGACCTTTCGGACTTCGCGCCACAGCGGATCGAAGAGAACCGGCCGCTTCTCGAGCGCAACGTGATTTGAACCGAGTGGCGCCGGCGCCCTCTTCCTTCTCCCACCGGGAGAAGGTGCCCTCGCGAAGCGAGGGCGGATGAGGGCGGCGTCAGAGAGCACCGACGCGAGACGTTACGGTGGCGTGAGCGCTGCAATTGCGCGGCAAGCTCTAATGGCGTAACGGCTCGCAATGGCAGCTCCGAATCATTCGACCATCCTCATCGTCGATTTCGGCTCGCAATGGACGCAACTCATTGCGCGGCGCGTGCGTGAAGCCAATGTCTTCTGCGAGATCGTCCCTTTCCAGGCCGCGGCGGCCGGTTTCGAGCGGTTGAAGCCGAAGGGCATCATCCTCTCGGGCGGCCCCGCCTCGGTCGCCGAGCAAGAGACGCCGCGCGCGCCGGACATCCTCTTCTCCTCGGGCCTGCCGGTGCTCGGCATCTGCTATGGGCAGATGGCGATGGCGGCCCAGCTCGGCGGCACGGTGGAAAGCGGGCATCATCGCGAATTCGGCCGGGCCGAGATCGACATCATCTCGGAGAGCGCGCTCTTCGAGGGCGTGTGGAAGAAGGGCGAGCGCCACACGGTGTGGATGAGCCATGGCGACCGCGTCACCAGGCTTCCGCCCGGCTTCGCGCAAGCCGCCGTCTCGCCGAACTCGCCGTACGCGGTGCTCGCCGACGAGAAGCGCCGCTATTTCGGCCTGATGTTCCATCCCGAGGTGGTGCATACGCCGGATGGCGCGAAGCTCATCTCGAATTTCGTCCACAAAATCGCGGGATGCTCAGGCGATTGGACCATGGCGGCCTATCGCGAGGAGGCAGTCGCCAAGATCCGCGCCCAGACCGGCACGGGAAGGATCGTCTGCGGCCTTTCGGGCGGCGTCGATTCGGCCGTCGCCGCCGTGCTCATCCATGAGGCGGTGGGGGACAGGCTCACCTGCGTCTTCGTCGACCACGGCCTCATGCGCGAGGGCGAGGCGAAGGAGGTGGTGGCGCTCTTTCGCGGCCATTACAACATCCCGCTCGTGCACGTGGACGCCGCCGACATGTTCCTCGAGGCGCTCGCGGGTGTCGCCGACCCGGAACAGAAGCGCAAGACCATCGGGCGCCTCTTCATCGAGGTGTTCGAGCGCGAGGCAAAGCGCATCGGTGAGGACGGCAAAGGCGCGCCCGAGTTCCTGGCGCAAGGCACGCTTTACCCCGACGTGATCGAGAGCGTCTCGGCGCTGGGCGGGCCTTCGGTGACCATCAAGAGCCACCACAATGTCGGCGGTTTGCCCGAGCGCATGAAGATGAAGCTCGTCGAGCCCTTGCGCGAGCTCTTCAAGGACGAGGTGCGCGCCCTTGGCCGCGAGCTTGGCTTGCCCGAAGCCTTCGTCGGCCGCCACCCCTTCCCGGGGCCGGGCCTCGCCATCCGCTGCCCCGGCCCGGTGACCCGGGAAGCGCTCGACACCTTGCGCAAGGCCGACGCCGTCTACCTCGACGAGATCCGCCGCGCCGGCCTCTACGACGCCATCTGGCAAGCTTTCGCCGTGCTCTTGCCGGTGCGCAGCGTCGGCGTGATGGGCGACGGGCGAAGCTACGACCAGGTGCTCGCCTTGCGCGCCGTGACCTCGGTCGACGGCATGACGGCGGACTTCTTCCCCTTCGACATGAGCTTCCTCGGCCGCGTCTCGACCCGCATCATCAACGAGGTGAAGGGCATCAACCGGGTGACCTATGACGTGACGTCGAAGCCGCCGGGGACGATCGAGTGGGAGTGAGGAATTAAAAAATTCTCTTTATATTCAGTGGCTTATATAGGATTTGGAATGGCCGTCAACACATCGTTAGTTCGGTCGTCGGATCTGGTAACCGCTTGAACTGTAAAGGGAGTTCCTACGGTCGAAGTATTCTTGAGTTGCGGAATGCTGGATAAGTTGACGGTCTTTCTGACGGTCTTTTTTGAACTGGTCACCTGCCCAAATCAAAAGACCGTCAGATAGCGCGGATAGCGCTGATGGTCTTTTCCTGGCGGGCAAGTTTTTGATACTGTACTGGAAAGGGTAAATTATAGCCTGTTCAGGGCGTTTTTTACGATTGAGGCATGACCGCCGAAACTGTCCCCGGAAAGAGTCATGCGGGGCTTCAGCTCTTGAAATGGCCGGGCATTGGCCGTACATTGGCGGTAGGAGTGTCGCCATGGTAAACGTAGCCTCGAAATCGGCCCGCGGTCGCACCCGCGCGCAACGCCTTGAGACGCGGGTGACGGCGGAGCAGAAGACGCTTATCGAACATGCTGCCGCCCTCCAGGGACGGACGGTCACAGATTTCGTGCTGACCAGCGTCCAGGATGCTGCACGGCGGGCGATTGAGGAACACCAGCAGATCGAACTGTCGGTGCGCGACAGCCAGACGTTTGTTGATGCGCTGTTGAATCCGAAGCCCGTCAATGACCGCCTGCGCGACACGGTGCGCCGCTATCGCGAAGCCACCGGCGTATAGCCGGTGCAGGGCGCTCCCGAGGGATCGCTTCGGGTCGAGGCGCTTGGTCCGCAGCACGATCGCGGTTCGTTCGTCAGCGGCGCCGAAGCGCTCGATCGCTATCTACGAAGCCAGGCTGGCCAGGATGCCCGCAAGAACATGGCGGCGCCGTTCGTACTGGTGCTGCCGGACGGCGCCATCGGCGGCTATTATACTCTGTCCGCGACCGGCGTGAAACTCGCCGAGTTTCCGGCTGATATCACCCGCAAGCTGCCGCGCTATCCACTCGTCCCGGCAACGCTTTTGGGCCGGTTCGCCGTCGATCGAAACTATCAAGGGCGAGGGTACGGCCGATTTCTGTTAGCGGACGCGTTGCATCGCGCGGTTCGTAGCGAGATCGCCTCGTTTGCCGTTATCGTGGATGCCAAAGATGAGGCGGCCCGTCAGTTCTATTTACGTGAGAGCTTTCTGCCACTTCCCGATCAACCGATGAAGCTCTTCCGGCCGATGGAAGACTTGGCGAAGCTCTTCGAAGGATAATGTCACAATGGCCGGTTCCAATTCCACAGCAGGGGGGCGCGCCACCGAAGCTGGGATGTCGTTCCAAGCCATGGTGGGCACCTGGCTTGCCGCGCAACTCGTCACGGATATGCCTGTTGGTGCGCGCTTCGGTCTACGCGCCGATCTGCGACCGGTTGAGCTCCAGTTCGAGACTGGAGACGCTCTCGACGACGCCGTGCTGCGTTTGGCTGATGGAGGCGCGATCTATTTCCAATGCAAGACGCGGCCTTCTTTGGAGCGAGGGTCAGACTCGGCGCTGGCGAAGACAATTGTGCAGCTTGTCCGGTTCGCCGCAGAGCAAAGATCAAAAAATCCCGCCATAGACCCGACGCGCATCGCCGCGGTGCTCGCAATTGCAGACAACGCTCCTCGATCTATTGATGCGCTCGATGAGGCCTGTCGGAATTTCGACCGAGGGGAAACGTGGCCTGCGGTTGTCGCGAGGGTCTCCGTTGCACAGAAGGACGCACTCGCGATTTTCAGGGATCACGTGGCTCGCTCGTGGAAGGGCGAGTTCGGTTCGGATCCAAGCGAGGATGACCTGGTTGATCTCGCGAGGCTTTTCCGAATCCGTCGATTTGGTGCTGACGCTGCTAGCGCCGACTGGCGGGAAGCCACATCTCTAGTCGGTTCACGGCTCTATGCGGGGGCAGACCAAGGGGGAGCGCCGACCTCAGCGCTGCTTGAAATCGTCAGGCAGCTTATTCGCAGCGGGGCCGCTGCGGATCGAAATGGCCTGGCCCGTGCGCTTCGATCTGCCGGCTATCCCGATAGGCGGGCGCCCGGGTTCGACCCGGACATTGACGCTCTTCGCCGCTACACGAGCGACGAATGCGAGCGGCTCGCTCGCCACACGCGACTAGAGGCGGATCGCCGGGTTCCGCTTGCCCGCGAATGTCTACCGGCGCTCAAAGCCGCCATCGACGGCGGAAGCCTTCTCGTCATCGGCGAGCCCGGAGCGGGAAAGACTGGGGTTCTTGTGGCTCTGGCGCAGGAATTTCTGACGCAGACGGCCCCATTTATTTTTCTGTCCGTAGATAGGTTGGCCGGTATCACCAAGATCGCGGATTTGAAGGGCGAACTCGGTCTTACGCACGATTTCCTCGATGTCCTTGAGGCTTGGCCGGGCGGCGAGCCCGGGGTCATCATAATCGATGCTCTCGACGCCTCGCGCGGCGGTCCATCAGAGGCAGCGTTCGCATCGTTGATCGAACTCGCGCTGCCAAGGCTCGGTGAGAGATGGTCGATCGTTGCGTCTATCCGAACCTTCGATCTGCTGAATGGCCGTCGCTTCCGCGAAGCCATGCAGGGGGCTCCGCCGAACCCGGCATATGCCGAGCAGAGGCTAGGCCAGGCGCGTCACTTCCTGATCAAAGCTCTGTCGCCGGGTGAACTGAGTGAAATCGCAAGCCAAGCGCCGCAACTCGGCGATCTGATCGAGACTGCGCCGCCGAAACTAAAGCTGCTGCTGACGAATATCTTCAACCTTTCGCTCGCTGCCGACCTAATCAAAGGTGGCGTCACGTCCCAGGCGATTCGGACGGTCGCCACTCAATCGGAGCTCATCGATCGATACGAGGACGAACGGCTGCCCACGCAGCCGCTAAAGCGTGCTGCATCGGCAGCGATCGCTGCCATGGTCGGAAGTCGTCGCCTGACGGTTCCGCGGATCGCTGTGCAGCACGATGCCCTCGACGGCGTTCTTCAATCGGGCATGCTCGTGCCTGCTGGGGATTTGGTGGCGTTTGCTCACCACGTTCTCTTCGATCACGTTGCTGGTCGCTACTATCTCGCATGGAGCGAGACTGATCGCCTCCTGGGACAGGTTTCCGACGATCCCAGAGTGGGGTTACTGCTCGGACCCGCGTTGCGTTTTGCGATGGAGCGCATCTGGCAGCTAGACGATGCAGCGAAATCTCAATCTTGGAAGCTGCTCAACAGCATCACGTCATCGCAGATTGTGGATCCCGTGGTTGCGAGTGTGGCCCCTCGGACGATCGCAGAACGTGTCGAAAGCGAAGCCGACGTAGCCGGATTATTGGCAATCATCACAAGCGCAACGGACCGCCCGTCGGCCGGTGCGATGGTCTCGCGGTTGGCGCGCTTCGTCGGAATGACCTTTACCGACAGAACTGTTCAGCCGGCCACCGGAAAGGCGTGGTCGAGGGTTGCCGAGACGGTGGCCAGCTTGGGCGATCGTAGTTTTGCCGATGCAGCGCGTTTTCTTCTTTGGTCGCTGTATGAACGGGCCGATTTCAGTGATGCAGCCTTTGTTACGAGATTCGGTTTGGCTTCTCGCGCGCTCCTCAAGCTAGCATGGTCGCTCGATCCCTACTTGTCCCTAATCACGATTGCCGGAATCCGCTGCGTCGCAAAGAGCTACGGCTCGGACCCTCAAGCCTCCCGGCTCCTTCTTCAGCAGATCTTTGATGAGCCGCACTTCACCGAGCACGCGCACAGCGAGGCGCCGTGGCTCGCCGAGGGCGTGCCCAACATCATTCCGTACGACGCGGACTTCGTGGCGACAATCTATTCGACGTTGTTTGGGAGATCCGCTCCACAAGATGGAAAGAGTTGGCTCGGAGGGCAGCCCAGCCGGATCATGCCGCTTTCGACAAATCGGAAGCAGGAATACGAGCACGCATACTGGCATTTGAATCGAACGCTGCGGGCATTCCTTAACGCTGCGCCAAAGGCCGGCGTCGCTGCCGTGATCGGCGCCGCCAAAGGCATGGCGCAAGACAAGAGTCGGAGCGAAACCCCGCTCACAGTTCTTGAAGTCGATGTCGATGGAAGCACCGTCCGCGTCATCGACGAGATGCTTTCGCTCCAAGACTGGCGACGAGGCAGCCGCCGGACGGGATCGGCCGAGGACGACGTCCTAACCACTTTCGTCGATTTCCTCGAGAAAGCCGATGCTGAGACGTTTCGCGGCGCCGTTGACATTGCCGCGGTCGGTGAGGCCGGAGCTGCTATTTGGGCCCGCCTCCTGCGGATCGGCTCCGAACGTGCAGGTGTGGCCGACGATCTGCTTTGGCCTATAGCTGCGACGCCGACGTTCGCCAGCATCCGAGGACTCGCCAGGGATGCTGTCATCTACCTCGGTGCGACCTATGCTCTACGCTCACCCCATGAGCGTGAGAAATTTGAGGCGGCGGCGCTTCAACCGCATCTACTGGAGGATTCACCAGCAGGGAGATGGTGGCGGTCGCTGCTGTCGCGGCTGCTTTCGCTGGTCCCAGAAGATGCGTTGATCACCACGGAGATGAAGCAATTTCGCGCGGGGTTGGCCACCGAGAACTTGCTTCGTGGCAATCCAGCTTTCGTTTCAATCGAGACGCGTTGCTGCGGCCCCGAAGGCGGCGACAATCACGACCCTGCGGACCTTCAAAAGTCCGGTGAAGTGGGCGCCGTCATACGCAAAGGTGCGGTTGATGCGGACGATCTGGTCGATCCAAGCTTTCAGGGCTGATGGAATCGAGAAGT